>JBBKVU010000066.1:0-10019 GCA_037968595.1 Comamonas sp. | reverse complement strand
CGACGTCCCCCCGTTTTCAGTAGCGCTTGGCTTTGGAGTCCTGGGTTAATTTAACTGGTTTTGGATCAGTTGCTGGGCATAGGCCGCAGGGGTCAATCCGCCAAGTACCTGCTTGGGACGCTCTTCGTTGTATTCCCGGCGCCAGGCTTCGACGATCACCCGGGCGTGCGCCAGGCTGGTGAACCAATGCTCGTTCAGGCATTCATCGCGGAACCTCCCGTTGAATGATTCGATGTAGGCGTTCTGGTTGGGCTTGCCCGGTTCGATCA
Organism: Comamonas sp.; assembly: GCA_037968595.1. GTDB lineage: Bacteria > Pseudomonadota > Gammaproteobacteria > Burkholderiales > Burkholderiaceae_C > Comamonas. Next base: position 9,750 of record JBBKVU010000066.1, on the reverse strand, counting down.
GGAACAGTTGCACACCCCGTGCATGCGCCCAACTCACCATTGCCCGTCCGCAGAACTCCTTTCCGTTGTCGGTTCTGATCGCCTTGGGCAGCCCCCGCGTACTGGCCAACTGCTCCAAGATACGCACCAGTTGGTTGCCACTCAGTGCACGCTCCGGCACGATGGCTACCGCCTCGTGCGTAGCGTCATCAATCACGGTCAAGTTCTTGATACTGCGCCCTTCGGCCGTGCGGTCGAACACGAAGTCCATGGACCACACCTGGTTGGCCGCAGTCGGGCGCTCCAACGGGTGCCGCTCGGCTAGCGGGATCTTTTTGCGCTTGCGCTTCTTCACTTGCAGGCCCGCCTGGGTATACAGGCGATCCACGCGCTTGTGGTTTACCAGCTCGCCGGCTTGACGCAGCTTCAGATAGATCATGCCGGCGCCGTAGCGTCAATGACGTTGCGCCAAGGCGATGATCTTCTCCCTGAGGACGCAGTTGCGATCCGTCACTGGTTGATAGCGGTAGGCGCTGGGGCTCATGCCAACGACGCGCAGTGCTCGTCGTTGGCTTAGCCCTTGGCCGTTCATGTGGCGCACCAGCTCCCGCCTTGCGGATGCGCTCACCACTTTTTTCGCAAGGCCTCTTTCGTGACCTCGTTCTCCAACATCGCGTCGGCCAGCAGGCGCTTGAGCCGAGCATTCTCGGTTTCCAGCTCCTTGAGCCTCTTGGCGTCCGAGACCGTCATGCCGCCGAACTTGCTCCGCCAAAGGTAATAGCTGGCTTCCGAGAAGCTATTCCTGCGGCACAACTCTGCCACCGGCAGCCCTGATTCAGCTTCCCTCAGGAAGCCAATGATCTGTTCTTCGCTAAATCGCTTTTTCACGTCCAATCTCCTGTCGTTTGGGATTGGACTCCAAGTCCTTCTGCTACTCAAATCTGGGGGGACGTCGGCCATACATTAAGGGCAACTGAAAAGGAGTCGAAGTAACTATAGGTAGGCATGTTGAGGTGGGATTGACGTGCTTCGCCTTGGTTGAAGAGGGATTGCCTCGGCAGAATTGAGTGTGACAGATGCAACGCCGTTGCTTCTGTTAATGAGCCTGCAGGATGACCGCTCTTGGCTGTGGATTCAACCGATCGACGCAACACATTCGTCGAACATTTCGGCAGGTGTTCTGTACCCCAGCGTTTTCCGGGGACGCTGATTCAATTGTCTCGCGATGGCATCCAAGCTGTCTTGTGAGTGCCCTGACAGGTCGATGCCTTTGGGAAGGTACTGTCTGAGCAATCCGTTCGTGTTTTCATTGGTGCCACGCTGCCAAGGATTTTGCGGATCACAGAAGTAGACTTGGATATCCGTTGCCAATGTGAAGCGCTTGTGGCCCGCCATTTCCGTTCCGCGATCCCAGGTCAATGAACGATAGAGTTCTTTTGGCAGGGTGCGTGCATGCCTGGCCAGGGCTGCTGCAACGGTGTACGAGTCTTTGTCTATCAGCTTGACCAGCATCACGTAGCGCGTTTGCCGCTCTACCAGGGTTGCGATCTGGCTGTAGGCATCTCCGAATAGCAGATCGCCTTCCCAGTGGCCAGGCACTGCTCGATCCTCTGCACAGGCTGGCCGTTCGCTAATGGATACGGCATCGACGATCCTGCCGTGGATGCTGGTCTTCTGGGTGTAGTGACGTGAGCGACGCATGCTTCTTGTTCTGCGTAAGTGCGCAAGAAGCTCCTTCTTCAAGGCCCCGCGCGTCTGAACAAATAGCGTGCGGTAGATAGCTTCGTGAGACACCTGTAAATCCTTTTCACGGGGGTAAGTCCGTTTAAGCCATCCTGCGATCTGCTCGGGTGACCATTGATTCTGCAACTTCTCCGCAACGATCTGCGCTAGGGCAGGATTGCTGGCAAGTTTGCATATCTTGGGTCGGTGCGCTCGCTCCCAGGCGAGCTCATCAGCCCGCGTCGCCCGGTAGCAGGCCTTCCCACCATTGCGGCAGAGCTCGCGGCTGATGGTGGATGCGGACCTTCTCAAGCGAGCGGCGATGCAGCGGATGGATTCACCTGCAGCCAATGCACGGGATATCTCTTCGCGTTCGGCCATGGTCAGCGCCAAGCGAGATCGGTGGCGCGCGGGAGGGCGGATGCCCCCTGTCACCGCCAGAATGGTATGAATGGAGGTGTGCGGCCGATCAAACAGCTTGCCGATCTGGTGCAGGGTATCGCCAGCTTTCCAACGCTCCCACATCAGTGCCTTTTGCGTCTCGGTGTAGTAAATCCGCGGTCTTTGCTTCATGCAAACACTCCTTCCGCCAGAGGCAGTCATTGTGTTGCATCGACCAGTTGAATCCGCAGCCGGCAGCTGCCGCCCTCCACGGGGCGGCTTCCGACCCGTTGCAGTCGTTCAGTTCATAGGACTGTGCAGCGGCAATGCAGGATGCTGCCGGAAATTCAGTCGCCTTTAGGATTCGTCGGGTTCGTCGGGTTCCCAGTCAGGCCCTACGTCGCCGAAATCAACATACATACTGGATTTCGGCGCATTTATCTCTGCTTCGACAACTTCCGCATCTGCGGCGAGATCACCTTCAAATGTCAAGAGAACTTTAAAGCTCAGTACCTGCTCTGTAGTTGGACTAGCAGATCCGATGTACACCTCATCCTTATCTATCGAATCAGTAATTGAGAACGTTAAGTCAGCCGTGACATTGATAGTCACTGCGATTTCAGCTTCAACGACAAGCACGTCCTCTTCAGGCTTATCGACAACCCGGAATGCCCTACCTTCGTAGGCATCGTGCTGTAGTTCGATTGCCGTCACTTCTGCATCACCGAGTTCCGCATGAAAGAAATAGCCCGAGCTGACCTCTGGGATGAAGTTGATCCGTTCCACAGCATATTGCACTGCACTATCTAGTTCGGAATCAAGAGCCAGCGTTCCGTCATGCAGGCGTTGCTCTAATCGCGCGCAAGCTACTTCTGCGTTCTGATGGAAGTAGCTGAGTGCAAGAGCAAGATCATCGACGATAGCTATGTGCTCAGAGTGTTTACAGTACTTCTTCCAGTCACCGTCTTTCGATACCGCAAGAAGTAGAAGATTATCCTCATCTGCCCATGAATCGAGAGCGTGAAGAGCAATGGCGTCCGGGAACTCATTCTTTTTATTTGCAGAAATACCAAACGGCGGATTCACCGAGAAGTAGTCGTTCAATAGCTTGGTTACGTCTACCCTACCTCCAGAATCGATCATTTCAAGCTGTGTTGCTACTGTAAAAGCGTCAAAACGACGTTGAGCGAGATCGCGAGGGCTTTCGGTATTGAACAAAGCCTGGAGAGCAGCATCCCGCTGGCCATTTGTAGTCTGCCAGCATCGTCCAACTTCCTTCAAAGCCGTACGTACGGCCGACATGGAATCTTGAGCCTCCTTGATGACATGGCTCATCACCTCACCGGCCACAACGTCAGATAGTACGAACCTTACATTGGTATCGTTGAACTGAGAAAGTTTTGTCAGCAAGCCACGCTCAAAGCGGTTGCCATTACCTTCAAAGATGCAAGTATCCAACGTAATAGCCCGAATTCGGCCATCACCGATGCGCTCTTTAATCTCCGTCTCGTTCAGTTCCAAAGTCTCTCCCCAATCAAAAAATTTTTCTTGTGTTAGACACTACGCTGGCACGCTTACGTGAAAGCATGCGATTAGGTGATATCTCTACACGATGCCCAAGCAGCTTATCCAAGTTTTTTCGTGTCGGCTTCTGGCTGTGGATTCAACCGATCGACCGAACCCATTGCAGTCGTCCAGGCTTCGTGGCCCTATGTCTGCTTCGCAGCGAATGAATATTTTTACTTGGAGGGCTACCATTGGTTTGCTTGTCAATTTTCGCCCTTGAAGTAGGGGCGCAATCTAACTGCAATTTTTTCTGTTTCTTCCAAAGAAAGTTCACGAACATCCCCCCATTCCGTACCACCTTCCGCCAACGTCCCTGCCACATGAAAATGTACATGCCCAATGGATTGACTGGCGGAAGTCCCATTGTTTTGCCATACAGATATTCCAGATGGCTTATATTCTTGTTCAATTGCTATTGCCGAATTTCTAACGCCAATTCCTAACTGTGCCGCCTCTTGATCTGAAATTCCTAAAATCGTTTCAACATGCCTTATGGGTATTACCAAGAGATGTGGATGTCCACGCTGCTCTCTAGTGACAAGGATCGCGATGTGAGCATCCCTGAAGACGAATGTAAATGGCCTTTCATTGCGCAGATATGCACAGAATGCACATGGTATTGGCTCGGGCGTAATAATACTTATGTTTTCCATTACGATGGCCTGAGTGAGGATAAGAAGGATTGAAGCTCCATGCGATCTAAGCGGTCATAGTCTGCTGGCTGCACAACAATTCTTAGCTCATCAGAAATCTTATGCTTGCGAGAGGCAAACATAAACGATAAAGCAATAAGTCGAATTGAGTCTTGGGCAGGCAAGACGCTCGACATCCGAGCCGGCCCGCCACCGATCACAGGAATTGAAATGGGACTTTGATTTCCGCGCGCCGACTGTGCATCCCATAGAGAAAAAAGACCTTTCCAAACGGAGTCAACGGTGCCAAATGCCTCATTTCTTTCATTCATTTCACAATAGGCCAGGAAAAAAATCAGGCGTGGATCGTGACGCACCACTGCCACAGTTCCAATCTCATACCTTTCATTTTTCCCATCCTTAACAACCTGGCCGACAGGATTTTTTCCTATTAATGCTTGAGCAAGAAGCCGATCAAGCTCCTTTACGTCTCCGCCATACAGTTTTTCGAGGGCCTGCCCAAGTAGGCTCACTCTCGAAATAATATTCGGAGTTTCAGTATCAAAAGTATCGCAAACCCCGACTACCAGATGGCCATCTTGGTCCAGCAGATTGCCTTTAATAATTTTTATTTTCGTTTTTGGCGCACTGTATTCCATCTCTATGGGCCGAGGCCACGACGCAATCAGACCAAAAAATAGTGAAATGGCAACAATGATAATAATTGGTGCGCGCCCCTGAAACTCAGGAGCTACGCTGGGGAGCACTATCAATAGAAACTGTATTGCAGCAGAAATGAATCCGCCGCACGCAAATGATTTTATTAAGAAATGACGCCAAAATCGCAAAGTCCTTAGGTCTGTCAATATATTCATTTAAATTCCAAGCTTTTCGTAAATTTCTTTCGAGTAGTAATGTGGTCCCTTTTTTGTTGAGGATGAATAATTTGGCGCGTAATTATCCAGGGCGTACTTAATTATTGCAGGCTGCAAGGATACCGATAGCGTATAATATTCCGCATCAAGGAGTGGATCGGGAATAAAGTTTCTATCGATTGAGCGATCTCCATCTTTATTTGCCACAACCACTGGCAAATTGAACTCCCGGATTACATCTATTTCACGAGCGAGAAAGGAGTAGTCGTCACCACCTTTCCTCTTGGCATCTGCGCTGCCTATCAATACTATTTGCTTAGCGTTCTTCAGCCTCTCGCGTAAATTCCGTTTGATGGTTTCGCGCTGACTGGTGTCTCTTGAAACATAAAGGTCGTGAGCATCAAAAAATTGGAAATCAATATTTTTATTTTCTCTCCATGCCTCCATCAGGCGATAAAGATGAATATCCTCGCTAGCGAATGCGACATAAGTTTTGTTTCTGTAACTCATACGTTTCTCTTGAAAAGTTTTTAGGCTCTCTCTTTGCTGTTGCCTTCGCCTTTAGCTGGCATCACCCGTTCACTTTCTCGATTGCAGCAAGCTCATTTCCGACTTGCTTTATCAATTGGTCAACGGTGTGTGGCTCTCCGCCCGTGTGCGCCAGTATAAGCAATGTCAGTGGATGCACTTCTAGCACTTCGCATAACTCCCCCAACTTGCTCAGAGTCGGACTCTTCAGTCCACGCTCCAGTGAACTCAGGTAGGTGCGACTGGACACCTCCGAGAACGCCTCTTGGCTCAGACCACGTGCTTTCCTGATCTTTCGCAACGCATCGGACAGCGATGGCATGAGCGTCGTCATTCTTAACTTCCATAAAATACAAAATGAGAGCTTGTTGCGCCCTATAGAGCTACAATCTATAGTGTTCATTTCGTTTGTTTATTTTTTTACTGAAATCTGCATCGGCGGCTTTCTCCAAAAGCGGAGTGAAGCGCTGCGGCTTCTGTGGAGGCTCACTGGCTTAGGTATTATGGTGGCAGCGCTGGTCAACGCGTTGACTATGTAGTCGGCCTACTGAGGATCCGCAAAGCAGTCGCCGGTGAACTACTGCAATCAGACTAGACCTGCCGTTCACGGCTATCTACCGGACGGCAGCTTCTGGCCGAGAGCTCTATTTAACGCATGTCGCCGAAAGCAGCCCCCGGCCGATCTGCCGTTCAAATCGAACGTCTGCTATGGTGACTCCTATCGAACTCACACCCCAGCCAGAAGCGGACGTTGGTCTGGAAAGTTCATCGGCGAGAATTCACCAGCACGCAGGTTCAGCCTCTAGGTTGACCTGAGGCTTGTAGGATCAGACCTAACGAGTCAACACTCAACGGAATGGAGCCCATGTCGCGCAAAGACCTCGAAGCCAAGAAACGCCACCATTACGTCTGGGCGAACTACCTGGCCCGATGGGGTAGCGGCACGAAGAGTGTTTTCTATACGACGAAGACTGGGAAGTTTGCCCACGACAGCGTGCGTGCCATTGTTGCTGACGACTATTTCTACAAGACGACCACGCTTACCAGCAAGCATGTCGAGGTGATTAAAGGCTTCTCCCGGCAAAGCCCCGACCGTCTCCACCGACAGCACATGTCGTACCTTAATGACTTCCTGATGATGCAGAAGGCTGAGACCATCTACCGTGAGTCCGGCGTTCGGAATCAGGAAGTCGAACTGCATCTCCATGCCATGAGCTGCAATCTACTGGAAAATCTCCACGCATCCCACGAAAAAATGGCGCTCCCAGTGTTGGCCGCGCTGGCTGATGAGCAAATCGAAGTACTGCAGGATCAGCAGCACATGATCGAGTTCATGGCGTTCTTCGGTCACCAGATCTCGCGCACGAAGACATTCCGAGATGGCTTGACCCAGGTTCAACCTCGGCGCAACGCCTTGGAGATTGAAGTGGCTGACGCAATGGCGCATGCATGGTGGTTTCTGAGCTACATGTTCGGGATAAGTATCGGGTTCAGCCTGTACGCAGGTCGCCGCAACGCTAGGCATGCATTACTGATAAACGACACCAAGGTGCCTTTTATCACGTCCGATCAACCTGTCGTCAATGTGCACTCGTGTGTTTCAGAGACAGAATTTTCCGCGCCTAAGCATGCCGACTTCTATTACCCGATTTCGCCGCGGGTCGCCTACATCATCTGCGATTCCGAACGGTTCACGTCGGGCAAGAATGAGATTGATGAGACCACCGTTGTTGAACTCAATTCCAAAGTGGCGGCCCAAGCCTTGGTGCACATAATCGGTGATGCCGAGAACGCCATTCGACCCTTCAAAAAGTACATCGGGCGGCGCTACCAAAAAGCTCCTGCTAGCCGTGTCATGGTCTGACTGACCAAGCCGAACGGTCTTTACTGTCTGTCACTTGATACAGTGATTCCGGGCGCTGACTTTCAGGGCACCCACCCCATATTTAGGCGGACAGCCTTGATGGTCCGCTTTGGGCCCTGAGCACCAGTTCGCAATCGGCGACAGCGGACGTTCAAGATAAATTCTCACAGCGGCATGTTCCCGATGTCGGCTGTACATCTGAAACCGGCCGTCGGATCTGCGAGGACTTTGGCTCCCAGATGACCGCTATGAGGCAGAAGCCGCGGGGTCGCCGCGCGCCCTTGGTCGGCAGCAATCGCTGCACAGCCGATTTTGAACACTATAGAGACCCGGTCACAGATCTGGCCATGAGCATGGCCGTGCTGCGCCAGGCGCTTCTGAGCGCGCTTTCCAACGCGTATTCAATGCAGACGCTTCTGTGTGCCGGACCTAGGCCAACCCAGCGTAGCTCAACATGCCAGCGGCCATAGCCTCGCGCCTCGCTGCAGGCCCAGACACAGCGCTATCCCTTACTTTCGCAAGTGCGCATGGGCTTTCTTACAGGCCGCCATGGGCGACTCCGGCCGGTAGGCCAGTCTGGAAAAAACGAAAGTAGAGTGACGCACCAACGAAAGTACAGTGACGTTCCGCAGTTCCGCAGCAGCATCCGCAGCAGGTCTAGCCAGGGTTTCCCCTGCTGACGTCTCGAGTGCATGGAATATAGTTATGAAACATATCTATTTTTCAGCCAGGTGAATGGTCTGGGCTTGCTGCCTGAGGCCATTGCCGCGACCACGAAAGCCATGCCATGAAACACCAGGACCTGGTGGCCATCGACTTCCATACCCATGCCGAAGTCAGCTGCCGCAACCCGTTCGACAACTACGGCGAGGAGTTCGATCGCGCGGCCGACAAGTACTTCGGCAGTTCGGCGCGGCCGACGATTGCCGAGACCGTGGCCTATTACCGCGAGCGCAAGCTTGGTCTGGTGATGTTCACTGTCGACGCCGAGTCGCAGATGGGCCGGCGGCGCATTCCCAACGAGGAGATCGCCGAGGCCGCGCGCGCCAACAGCGACATGATGGTGGCGTTTGCCAGCGTGGACCCGCACAAGGGCAAGATGGGGGCGCGCGAAGCCGAGCGGCTGATCAAGGAGGAGGGCGTCAAGGGCTTCAAGTTCCACCCCACGGTGCAGGGCTACGATCCGTATGACCGCATGGCCTGGCCGATCTACGAAGTGATCAACGCGCACAAGCTGCCGGCGATCTTCCACACCGGTCACAGCGGCATAGGGAGCGGCATGCGCTGCGGCGGCGGGCTGCGGCTGGCGTACAGCAATCCCATGCTGCTCGACAACGTGGCCGTCGACTTCGGCGACATGCAGATCGTCATGGCCCACCCTAGCTTTCCCTGGCAGGACGAAGCGCTGTCGGTGGCAATGCACAAGCCCAATGTCTGGATCGATCTGTCGGGCTGGAGCCCCAAGTACTTCCCCAAGCAGCTGGTGCAGTACGCGAACACGCTGCTCAAGGACCGCGTGCTGTTCGGCAGCGACTTTCCGCTGATCACGCCCGAGCGCTGGATGAAGGATTTCGAAGTCGCGGGCTTCAAGCCCGAAGTCATGCCCGGCATTCTGAAGGGCAACGCGGTGCGCCTGCTGGGCTTCGACCAGGCCTGAGAGGAGCCGGCGCGTTACCATCGCGCTCATGTCTGAGACGCCTGCGCTTCGCGATCCTTCCCTCCCTGCGGTCCATGGGCTGCCCCTGGACGCCGACAGCATTCTCGCGCTGGCGGCGCGCTCGATGTTCCATCTGTTCTCCAGCATGAGCCAGGGCATGTTCCTGGCCGATCGCTCGGGGCGCATTGTCTGGATCAACGAAGGCTACCGGCGCTTTCTGCCGGCGCTGGGTGTGGCCTCGGTCGATGACTTCCTGGGCCACATGGTCGAGGAGGTGATTCCCAACACGCAGATGCGCCGCGTGCTCGAGACCGGCCAGCCGGTGCTGATCGATCTGCTCACAAACCAGGCCGGCACGTTTGTCGTCAGCCGGCTGCCGCTGCATGACGACGCAGGCTTGGTGATTGGCGCGATCGGCATCGTGCTGTTCGACCATCCCGAGACCACGCTGCAGCCGCTGATCAGCAAGTTTGCGCGCCTGCAGCGCGACCTCGACGATGCGCGCCGCGAACTTGCCGCGCAGCGCGGCCGGGCCCAGGCGGGCAC
>JBBKVU010000065.1:0-3393 GCA_037968595.1 Comamonas sp. | reverse complement strand
TCGTGCTACGCCGCCAAGGAAGCGGGGCGCAATCGCGTGCATGTGTGGTCCGATACCGACTTGGCAATGCGCGCGCGCAATGGCGAGATGCAATGGGCCACCCGGCTCGAGCGGGCGCTGGATGAAGATAGTTTTGTCCTCTACGCCCAGCGGATCGAATCGCTCGCCACGAGCAGCGGTGGGCTGTATGCCGAAGTGCTGATTCGCCTGCGAGACACCGATGGCAGCCTTATTCCTCCCGGCGCATTCTTTCCCGCCGCAGAGCGCTTTCACATGGCCACGCGCATCGACCGCTGGGTGCTCAAACGCGCTGTGCAGCAGATTCAGCACCTCTCTGATTTGAAGGTATTAGACACACTGTGCATCAACCTTTCTGGGCAGTCGGTGGGTGACCGGGCATTTCACCGCTATGCCATCGACGCACTAGCCGAAGCCGGCAGCGCTGTGTGTCAGCGCATCTGCCTGGAGATAACAGAGACTGCGGCCGTCACTAACATGACGGACGCCGTTATCTTCATCGCACAAGCACGGGAACTGGGAGTACGGATTGCTCTGGACGACTTCGGCGCGGGGGCTTCGTCATTCGGCTATTTGAAAACCCTCAAAGTCGACCTGCTCAAGATCGATGGCAGCTTCATCCGAGATGTGATCGACGATCCGCTGGATGCCGCAGCAGTGCGCTGTTTCGTCGACGTAGCACGATTGGTAGGTGTCAAGACCGTCGCCGAGTTTGTCGATCGGTCAGAGGTTCTACAACACGTGAGAGAGATCGGCGTGGACTACGCCCAGGGATTTTTTTTGCACAGGCCCGAACCCATCGAGAATCTGCTCTGTGTGCCCGGGTCGGGTATAAGCAATGGAAACCAAACCGCTGGTTGATTAACTCGACGACCCTGACGCCGGAGATGGAAGGCAAATGTCAGCTCGATAGCGGAGCTGGTCTTTACACCCGCGGAAAGCCAAAACTGTCCATGCGCTGGCACGGTCTCTGCCGCAAAAAGCTCGTGTCCACGGATCTCAAATTGGCCGCTGTTGCTAGTCTCAGATTTCCGTCTGCTCGGAGATTCCGAGAGCGTTATTGACCTATATGCCTAGATACCTCGCTGTCAACTCTAGCTTTGAGTGACCGAGCAGCTCTTGTTCCGCACGAAGCTTCTTGGTGCGTAAGCACGCGGCGATCCCATGTTGACCGCAGCCGGGCACAGGTATTGATCAGGAGTTCGAAGCCTGCCAGCGATGCGGCAGCAATTCCTCGATCCGGCTGGCCCGGTGCGTGGGCAAGTGCGCAAGAACGTCCTTCAGGTACGCGACATGGCGGCACGTGACCCGATGACTCAATTGTTCAATCGCCGCGGCTTGTCGCACGCACTGCAGCTTCATTTCAATGCGCGCGAGGCAGCGCCGGCTTACCTGCTACTGCTGGATGTGGATCATTTAAAGCGCATCAATGACAGCCATGGCCACCATGTCGGCGATGCCGTACTTTGCCATGTGGCGCAGGTCATGTGCGCCACGGTGCGGCGTGGCGACCTGACGGGCCGCATCGGCGGAGAGGAGTTCGTGGCCGTATGCCGCGACACCGACGCGGCGGGAATCCTGCGCCGGGCAGAACGTCTGCGTGCCAGCATGGAAGAACAAGTCATCGAAGTGCCGGGCTGCCACCAATCCGCTGCGCATCACCGTGACCCTCGGAATCTCGCGCCGCTTTGCCGGAATCGATGCCCTGGAGCACGCCATGCAGCAAGCGGATGCAGCGCTCTAACGCGGCAAGGCGGCAGGACGCAATCGGATTGAATCCGTGCCGACCCCACAGCTGCACCCCGATGCGGCTGCGGAAAGTACCGGCGTGCGGCAGAGCGGAAAGATGGCCCAACCCGCGCCGGCGATCGCCGGGTCAGGCGGCGTTTCCGTCCACATATGGACCGTTAAACGATCAACGTTCATTTGTGGCGGGAAAAGGTGTTGTATGCCGTTCGCCGAAGCTTTGCTGTAGGCAAAGTTGGAATCGATTTCAAAAGGCACAGAGAGTCATCGGGGATTCACTGAAAACTCACTTTAGATCCGTTTCAGATCGATGGAAAATCCACCACAAATCTACGGCACATGCGGATCAAAATTTAGGGCAGGATGCTAGATAGGCGTCTAACGGCGCATCCAGACTTTCGCCCGCTAGGTCGCTTTGCGCCCCTCGCAGTCAACTCAGGGCTTCGCCCCGAGACCCGTAATCCAAAATGCGGAATGTCAGTAATCTTTCGTTGGCGCGTCACCGAACTTACGTTTTTCTGGAAGGGACTATCGGCCAGGGTCGCCCATAGGAGGCCCGTAGATGACCGCTGCGCGGTTTTTTGGGAGGGCTGAAGGGGGTAGAGGGGTTCTAGCGAATTCAGCGCCTGTGGCCGTGCCAGCACCGGGCTTGCAACCCAGGGCGAGGCCGGGCATGTTCAAGTCTCCAAACTCCGGCTGCGCAGCTGTAGGCTCACAGCGCAGCTTGCTGGCCGCAAACTGATGCGTCAACAGGTTGACGTCTCCCGTGTGGCCCTGGGACCAGCACCTGAACTACTGATAAAAATTACCCAAGGCTTATGATGAACTATCACTCTCAACGAGGCTCCATGTCTGGCGCATCTCTCATTGCTAATCATATGAACGTCCCTTACGGGCGCATCGTGAGCGCTGGGGATGTTGCAGCTTCTTTCATCAATGGATACCTTGCTGGCCACAGCAAAGAAGTCAACGGCATTCTTGCGCCGTTTTTTAATGAAATCGAGCCCAGCCTGATTCTGCGTTGCGCTAGAGAAGTGCATGCACCTTTAGAGAAAGTGAATGCGCTTTATCAGCAAACTCTGAAGCTGGGCTTCATGCCATCCCCTGCGTGGGAAGAAGCTCTGCAGGCCGCACAAGCAATGAAGCTGTTCACGTACTAGCGGTGCAACACGATGAGCGTTGCTCAAGAACCGCATCAAGTGGCAGGCGGATAGCGGGGCTTCCTGCTAGTACCTAGCGTCTTCTTTGTGGGGCGTGTTGCACCGCTAGTACCTAGCTGACGTTACACCGCCTTTGGAATTCCGATCCAATTGGCCGCGTAAAAAACGATTTCTTCGTTTTACGCGGCCAATTTACGGAGCTACGGGAAGGCAGTCTGGAGCGCGGTGCGTCCCATTTCGATGCTCTGCGAGCCTAAAAACGGGCTGTCATGATGTCCGGTTGGCCCGTCGTGACGCCATGATTTGGCTTTGAAGCGACGTCCCCTCGGATTTGAGTAGCAGAAGGACTTGCAGTCCAATCCCAAACGACAGGAGATTGGACGTGAAAAAGCGATTTAGCGAAGAACAGATCATTGGCTTCCTGAGGGAAGCTGAATCAGGGCTGCCGGTGGCAGAGTTGTGCCGCAGG
>JBBKVU010000064.1:0-2827 GCA_037968595.1 Comamonas sp. | reverse complement strand
GTCGCTGGCGGCTGCCAATACCGGCGTTGCCGGCGTTACCGGTGCGGTGGTGTCGATGGTGATTGCCAGCGCCAACGAAGCCGAACTGGCGTTGCCGGCAACGCCGGTGTTGGCAACAGCCAGCGACAGCGGCACCTTTAACCCCGATGGCGTCACCAATGTCACTACGCCGACCCTGACCGGCACTGCCGAAGCGGGCAGCCTGGTCACCCTTTACGACACCGACGGCACCACGGTGCTGGGAACGACGTTTTCCATAGGCGGCGTGTGGACCATCACCAGCAGCACACTGGCGCCCGGCGCGCACAGCCTGAGCGTTACGGCGACAGATGTGGCGGGCAATGTCAGCACGGCATCGCAGGGCATGGAAGTAAACATCGATCCAGATGCCCCTGTCTTTGCCTCGGCCAGCGTCAACGGCAGCACGCTGGTGCTGACCTACACCGATGCTGGAGCGCTGGATGCGGCCAACCGCCCGGCGCCTGGAGCCTTCATCGTATTGGTGGGGGCTGTCACCAACCCAGTTAAGACGGTTGTTGTCGACTCAGTTGCCAAGACTGTCACCTTGACACTTACCAATGCCGTGGTTGCTGGTAATGCGGTGACCGTGGCATACAACGATCCCGGCATTGGCGATGACGAAAATGCCATCCAGGACGCCGCGGGCAACGATGCCGCCACGCTCGCAGCCACGGCCGTGTCCAATACCACACCGGCAACCACCCCAGGCACGCCCACAACACCTACGACGCCCACCGACCCCACCCCTGTGTTCGTGGACGGTTTGCCCGTCACCACCACGCCTGGCCCCGGCGGCTCCACGCTCGTCACCGTTCCGGTGGTCACGTCCAGCCGGCCCGATACCCCTGGCTCACCATCCTCTCTGGCTGACATCCCTCTGGTAACCTCGTCTGGACGCCCTACCCTCTTGGTCGGCCTGCCTATCGGGACGGGTCTACAAACCGATGGCTTTTCGTCCAGTCTCGTATCGGATGCGGCCTTGGCAGCGCTGATTGCGCGCATACAAGCCCTACCCGGCGATAACTCTGAATTGATCCAAGGTGCTCAGACCTTCCTGGCAAGTTCGTTGCCCGGTGAGCCTTTGGCGGTCCAGCGCCTCACCCCCATGGCGGGCCCGGGATTCAACCCAGGCAACGCGCTTACGATCACGGGCAGCAATGCACCAGCCGACGGCAAACAGGCCATCATTTTGGACGCGAGCAACCTGCCAGCAGGGAGTGTCATCCAGTTGAACAACGTCGACTTCGCGGCCATAGTCGGCAATGTGACCCTGCGCGGCGGCGACGGCCAGAACTTCGTCGTCGGAGATGGCGCGTCACAGAACATCATTCTTGGCGCCGATGACGACATCATCCACGGCGGCGGTGGCAACGACACCGTGGGCAGCCGCGGTGGCAATGACCAGATCTACGGCGATGCTGGTGATGACATCGTTTTCGGTGGCGCGGGCAATGACCTCCTGTCGGGCGGCAGCGGTAGCGACAAGCTTAACGGTGGCACAGGCTTCGACGTGGCACTGCAGGAAGGCAAGCGCAGCGACTACTCGATCACACTGGACGGCTCCGGCATCAAGCTGACACATGTTGCCAGCGGCGTCTCCGACTGGCTGGTCGATGTGGAGCAGGTGCGCTTCGACACCGGCCCCATCCTCACGATCGCACACAGCGCGGCCGAAGAAGCCGCGGCCTTCCTGTTCCAGCGGTGGATGGGACGAGATCTCACGCAGTCCGAAGGCGCGGTCATCCAGACGCTGGATGGCCTCAGCGCGGTGCAGGTCGCTGACCTTTTTGCCCAGGTGTTCCCGCAACAGGCGGGCGGCAGGACCGCGCAGCAGTTGCTCGAAGGTATGGCCGCTGCGAGCGCGATACGCATGGACGCCGGGCGCGCAACCACGTTCGTGGGCGATGAGGGAAACAACACATTCACCCCAACCCTGGGCCTCGCCTGGACCGTGGACGGTGGAGCTGGCATCGACACTCTCGTCTTCCCAGCCACCTTGGCGCAAACGTATATCGATGCGAGCAACACAGGCTTCACCTTGCAGCGCATGGCCGACGGTGCAATGCTGGAACTGACCAACGTGGAGCGGCTGACTTTCAGCGATAGCAAACTGGCGCTGGACCTCGACGGCCACGCAGGTCAGGCAGTCAAGCTGCTCGGCGCGCTGGGCGGTGCGGGCTTGCTCGACAACAAGCCGCTGGTCGGTGAAGTGATTCGCGCGCTGGATGCAGGCGTCAGCGCGCAGAGTCTGGCGCAGCTGGGACTGCAGGTGCTGGGAGCGAAGACATCGCTCGAAATCACACAGCTAATCTGGACAAATGTCGTGGGCAGCGCCGCGACTCCGGCCCAGCTGCAACCGTTCGTCAACATGATGGCCCAGGGCGTGACAGGCGGCGAACTGGCGGTGCTGGCCAGCAATCTGGACCTGAACGCCACGCGCATCGATCTGGTTGGTCTAGCAGCCACAGGGATCGAATTCGCCTGATGGTTTGACTGGTGGGCTGGCTTGGTCTAGCCCACCACAGTCCAGGCCACAGCAATCGTTCACGACCTGTAGCCGTTCATGGTGCTTGTTACTTGGGGATGATCACTGGCCAGCCGTCCCGATGGGTGCGGACATCACTTGCGTGGCCTGTAGCTTTTGCCTCCATGTCTCCATACGCTGCGCGGCAATCGTCGAATACGGTGTTGAGGGCAAGGGCGTGCTCAAGGACGGCAGCGGGGGGAGCTGTGGCAAGTCGGCGGGCGGCATCTGCGGCTTGGTCGCGCAGGCCGTCAGAAACAGCAAGCAGGTGCTCACGCTCAC
>JBBKVU010000063.1:0-4844 GCA_037968595.1 Comamonas sp. | reverse complement strand
CACCCAGGCCATAGAACGCTGGTTGCACGCCGCCTGACGGCTTTTCGCCGGCACGGGCCAGACCTCAGGGAAAACCGCAGGCGCGCGGCCGCGAATTGGGCGGAACATGGAGCTTTGCTTCCGTTGTGCCCTTTCACCCTTGAGGAGAGACCATGCAATACGCGCCCCCCGGCTCCGCCGATGCCCTGCACAGCTTCCAGCCCCAATACGACAACTTCATCGGCGGCCAGTGGGTGCCGCCCGCGGGAGGCGCGTATTTCGATGTGATCTCTCCCATCAACGGCAAGGTCTACACCAAGGCGGCGCGCGGCACGGCCGCCGACGTCGAGAAGGCGCTGGACGCCGCGCATGCCGCGGCCGACGCCTGGGGCAAGACTTCGGCCGCGGCGCGCAGCCAGATCCTGCTGCAGATCGCCGACCGCATAGACGCCAACCGCGAGCTTCTGGCCTATGTCGAGACCGTGGACAACGGCAAGGCCATACGCGAAACGCTCAACGCCGACATTCCGCTGTCGGCCGACCACTTCCGCTACTTCGCGGGCGCGATCCGCACCCAGGAAGGCGGCATCAGCGAGATCGACGGCGACACCGTTGCCTACCACTACCATGAGCCCCTGGGCGTGGTCGGACAGATCATTCCCTGGAATTTCCCCATCCTGATGGCCGCGTGGAAGCTTGCGCCCGCGCTGGCCGCGGGCAACTGCGTGGTGCTCAAGCCCGCCGAGTCGACGCCCATAGGCATCCTGGTGCTGGCCGGCCTGATCGCCGACCTGCTGCCGCCGGGCGTGCTCAACATCGTCAACGGCTTCGGCCGCGAAGCCGGCATGCCCCTGGCCACGAGCAAGCGGATTGCAAAAATCGCGTTCACGGGCTCGACCAGCACCGGCCGCGTCATTGCCCAGGCCGCGGCCAACAGCCTGATTCCGGCGACGCTGGAGCTGGGCGGCAAGTCGCCCAACATCTTCTTTGCCGACATCATGGACAAGGACGATGCGTTTCTCGACAAGGCCATCGAAGGCCTGGTGCTGTTTGCGTTCAACCAGGGCGAAGTCTGCACCTGCCCCTCGCGCGCGCTGATCCAGGAGTCGATCTACGAACGCTTCATGGAAAAAGTGCTGCGCCGCGTCGCGGCCATCAAGCACGGCAATCCGCTGGACACCGACTCGATGATGGGCGCCCAGGCCAGCCAGGAGCAGATGACCAAGATCCTGTCCTATCTCGACCTCGGCAAGCAGGAAGGCGCCGAGGTGCTGTGCGGCGGCAGCGTTGCCAAGCTCGAAGGCGACCTCTCGGGCGGCTACTACGTGCAGCCCACGCTGTTCAAGGGCCACAACAAGATGCGCATCTTCCAGGAGGAAATCTTCGGCCCGGTGCTGGCCGTGACCACCTTCAAGGACGAGGCCGAAGCACTGGAACTCGCCAACGACACGCTCTACGGCCTGGGCGCGGGTGTCTGGAGCCGCAACGGCAATGTCGCCTACCGCATGGGGCGGGCCATCAAGGCCGGGCGCGTCTGGACCAACTGCTACCACCACTACCCCGCGCACGCGGCGTTCGGCGGCTACAAGGAATCGGGCCTGGGCCGCGAGAACCACAAGATGATGCTCAACCATTACCAGCAGACCAAGAACTTGCTGGTGAGCTATAGCGAGAGCAAGATGGGGTTCTTCTGACGCTTGCGCAACGCCCTTTGCTGGAGCACAGGCCGTTCATGGTTCGACAGGCTCACCACGAACGGTTTTAGCGTTTGCCCGAAGCCTGCGAAGGAAACCTGCCATGGTTGAACCCGTCATTGCAACCCCCGCAGCCGAAGCGCTGATTGCCGCGCTGAAGAAGAAGCACGGGCCGGGATTGATGTTCCACCAGTCGGGCGGCTGCTGCGACAACAGCGCCGCCAACTGCTATCTGCTGGGCGAGCTGACCACCGGGCCGGGCGATGTCTATCTGGGCCAGATCGGCGGCTGTCCGTTCTACATCAGCCGCTCGCAATATGCGAGCTGGCGCCATACGCAGCTGATCATCGACGTGATCGACGGCCATGGCGGCGGCACGTTCTCGCTGGAAGGCCCCGAAGGCAAGAGCTTTCACACGCGCTCGCGCGTGTTCACCGCCGCCGAGCTCGCGCAGCTCGAAGCCCAGGGCGAGGCCAGGCCACCAATCTGACTCAAAATCCTAGTCTTGGATTGATTCACACCAGCTCATGAAACTGGCGAGCCCCAGCAAGGGGGCCGCGAGCAAGGGCCGCCCCGCAGCGATGCTGCCGTCCCCCTCCACCGAAGGATGAGAGGGGGAAGCCGCGTAAGCGGCTCAGGGGGTGTGTCATATCACTGACTGGACCCAGCGCTGGATATCGGCAGCGCCCATCGCGCCCGAGATCCGGCCCAGCTCCTGGCCGCCGCGAAACACCACCATCGTGGGAATGCTGCGGATGTTGTAGGGCGCGGCGGCCTGGGGGTTGGCTTCGGTGTCGAGCTTGGCAAGCTGCACTTCGGGTGCCAGCGCCTTGGCGGCCTGGGCAAAGGCCGGAGCCATGCTGCGGCAAGGCCCGCACCAGGGGGCCCAGAAATCGACCACCACCGGCACCTGGCTGCGTCCCACATGCTTGGCAAAGCTCGCGGCATCAAGGGCCACGGGCTCGCCCGTGGCCAGCGGCTGATGGCAGCTGCCGCAGTCGGGCGCATTGCCCAGCTGCTCGCGCGCTACGCGGTTGGTGGTGTGACAGTGGGGGCAGACGAAATGCAGGGAGTCGGACATGGCAGGCCTTTGTCAAAGGAGATGGAACACAGGCCGCAACGGCCATTGCCATCATTTCGGGGCAGGCACGCCATCTTCAAGCAGATCACGCATCCAGCCCCTTCACCTCTTTCTCGAAAGCAACCAGCGCGGCGAAATCCTCGTCGTCGCCGGCGTCGGCTGGATAAACAAGAGGCTGCCCGGCAAAGGGATTGAGCGCGTCCGGATGGGCGGCATAGTCAAAAGTGTCATTCCAGCCATCCGCGCCCTCGTCCGGGTCCTCGTCTTCCAGATCGTCGAGCATGATCCAGGTGTTGGCAATACAGATGGCCAGGCCCGAAGGGGCGGTCGCGGAAGTGGTAGCAGGAGTGGCTGCGGAATCTGCAGGAGCAAGCATTGAGATACATCCTTGAAGTTGATAGTTAGCGCACGGATTTTGCGGAAAACCAAATATAACTATCAATTCAAAAAAGTAAATAGTTAAAAACTATTACACGGCATCATCCCTAGACAAACTTGGCGATCAGCGCAGCAATCACGCTCAGCAAAACCGTGCTGGCAAACGGCAGAAAGATTTCCCGGCCGAAAACGCGAAAGCGGAAATCGCCGGGCAGCCGGCCCAGGCCTATGCGCTCGAGCAGGTTCGACAGGCCGTTGATCAGCAACAACGCCAGGAAAATGATGATCAGCCAGCGGATCATGGGGTGGCCCGGCTCACAGCCGGTGCGTGCGGTCGCCCTGCACGAAACCCAGCGCGGGCCAGGGCTCTACGCCGCGGCTGAAGGCCATCACCTTGAACAGTTCGCCCATTTCGTGCTCCATCATCAGTTTGGCGGCCATGGCGCGCGGGCCCTGCTGCATCTGCTCGAGTTGCTGCAGCAGGCCGCAGTTGATAAGGAAATGCGCCTGGGTTGTATAGCCCAGAACGTCCATGCCGGCTTCCTGTGCAGCCACTGCAATGCCGGTGAAGTTGACATGGGCGGTGATGTCCTTGAGGCCCAGGTCGACCAGCGGATTGTCATCCATGCGGTGAGCGCGGTGACAGACCAGGGTGCCCATGTGGCGCTGCGGGTGATAGTACTCGTCCTCGCCGAAACCGTAATCGATGAGAAAGGCCGCGCCGCGCACCAGCCGCTCGGCCAGCGTGCGCACAAAGGCTTCGCCCTGGGCATGGATTTCGGTCAGGTAGTCCTGCGGGCCTTCGATCTCCAGCGGCGGGCACAGCCTGGTAGGCCGGTCTTCCCAGGCGAAGCCCGCGGCGGTCTGGTCCCAGACCACGCCGCGCTCGAACCATTGGCCCTTCTTGCGCATCAGCAGCTGCACCGGCATCGCGTCCAGCACCTCGTTGCCGACCACCACGCCCTGCATGGTGTCGGGCAGCGCATCGGCCCAGTGCAGCTTGTCGGCAAACGGCGCCAGGCGCGCCTGCTGGCGCGCGCGCAGACTGCCCGACAGATCGACAATGGTGTAACGCTGCACCTTGTCGCCCAGCGTTTCCAGCAGTTGCTCGGCCAGCGCGCCCGTGCCCGCGCCGAACTCCCAGACTTCGCGGGTGTCCGTGCGCTCCAACGCCTCGGACACCTGCGCGGCCAGCAGCCGGCCGAACGCCGGCGAAATCTCGGGAGCGGTGACGAAGTCGCTGCCCGAGTCCGGCATGGAGCCGAACTTGGGGCGCTCGTTGGCGTAATAGCCCAGGCCCGGGCTGTAAAGCGCCAGCGCCATGAACGCATCGAAGCCCAGCCAGCCGCCGGCGTCTTCGACGCGGCTGCGGATCTGCCGGGTCAGTGCGCCCGATAAACTTGCACTACTGCTTTCACTACTGTCCGTCATTGGTCTGTCTTTCCGGCAACAAGCCGCCATTTTCGGCTGTAATTGCCGGTTGCCAATTTTCCGCACGGAAATCTCCGTGCGCCGGTCCGCTACATATCGAGGAACTTGCATGCATCAGCGCTGGGTATTGATCACGGGCGGCGGCCTGCGCCTGGGCCGCGAGTTCTGTCTGGCGTTCGCGCGCGCGGGCTGGAACGTCGCCTGCCACTATCTGCGCAGCCGCGACGCCGCCGAAGCCACCTGCTCCGAAGTGCGCGCGCTGGGCGTGCAGGCGCTGTCCT
>JBBKVU010000062.1:0-5055 GCA_037968595.1 Comamonas sp. | reverse complement strand
AGCGTCACGTACAGCGTGCAGCCTTCGAGCCGGTAATTGCCCAGCTGCTGCGCGGCGTCGCGCAGCGCCTGGATTTCGGCATGGGCCGTGGGGTCGTTCAAGGCCACGGGCGCGTTGCGGCCGCGGCCGACAACCACGCCGTTCTTCACCACGACGGCGCCCACGGGCACTTCGCCGGCCTGGGCCGCGGCCTGCGCCTGGGCCAGGGCGGCGCGCATTCCGGCCTCATCGTTGCTCAGCAATTCCATGCACTTTTCTCTTGCTCGCTCGGCCACGGGACGCGGCGCGTGCCCGATCGTAATGCACGCCGGCGCGCGCCGGGCAGGCCGCAAGCGATGGCCGTCAGCGCCGGTTACCAACACTGCCCATTTTTTAAGCACTGCGTCGCAAGCCAATGCTGGCGCGGCTTTCCCGGGTTACCTGGGGAGTTTTCCACAGATCCGTCCACACGCCCCGGGGATAAAACCATGCAAAATAAAAGTGCTCCACTGTAAATAATCACAGACCTAATTGGTATAGGTGCGCCGCATGAAAAAAGCCAGCCGGTGGGAGCCGGCTGGCTTTCAGACAGGCAGCGGCGGCTGCGCGCCGGCACCCATCAGAACTTCACGTTGGCCGTGAGCCACAGCGTGCGGCCCGGCGGCGTGGTGCCGGCAATCGATGCCCCGCCCTGGAAGTATTCGTTGATCTGCGTCGGCGTGCCGTTGACGTTGACCTGGCGGAACTTGCGGAAGTCCTTGTCCAGCAGGTTGTAGATGTTGGCGCCCAGCGTCACGCTCTTGGACAACTCGTAGCTGCCGCCCAGGTGCAGCATGCCGTAGGCCTTGGTGTTGTCGCCCACGGCGTTGTAGATCGCGAGGTTGGCGGCGCTGAGCGTCTCGGGCAGCGCATTGAAGCGCGGGCTCTTGCCGCGGTATTCGCCGCGCAGCCACAGTCGCCATTGCGCGTCGGGGTTCCAGTCGAGCTGGGCGGTGGCGATGTGCTTGGCGGTCAGCGCAAGCTGGCCGGTCTTCACGCCGCCTTCGAGCACTTCGCTGTTCGTCCAGGTGTAGCCCAGGCGCATGCTCCATTCCTTGGCCAGCTGGGCGCGCGTGCTCAGCTCCAGGCCCCAGGTCTTGGCCTGGTCAACGTTGATGCTGTAGTCGGCCGTGGGATTGAAGCTGCAGCTGGAGATCGCGACATCGGCGCAGTTGCCGCCGCTGCTGATCTTGTCCTTGACGCGGTTGTAGAACAGCGTGGTCGAGGCGGTGACGCCATTGAGGCTGTCGAACAGCGCCGAGAACTCGGTATTGGTGCTGACCTCGGGCTTGAGATTCGGATTGCCGATGTTGAGGATCGCGCCCTGGCCCGACACGCCGCTGACGCCGTCTATCAGCTGGTTCAGGCGCGGCGCGCGAAAGCCGCGGCTGACCCCGCCCTTGAAGGTCCATTGGCGGCTTGCATCCCAGACCAGATAGCCGCGCGGGCTCACCTGGCCGCCAAACGCGTCGTGGTGGTCGTAGCGCGCGCCCAGCGTGGCGGTGAGGCCGTCGCGCAGCCGCCATTCGTCTTCGGCAAACAGCGACCACATGGTCTGGCCATGGCGATCGGGCAGCAGGCCGTCGGTCAGCTTGGCATCCCACCATTGGCCGCCCACGGTCAGCAGATGGGCATCGCCCAGCGGAGCGATCAGCTTGGAATCCAGCACCAGGTTGGTGGTGCTCAGTTCGCGCGGCGTGCCGCGCAGCGGGTCGCTGGCCGGCACCGCCGCGCCGGGTATGGTGCGGCCCAGGGTTTCGGTCTCGGTGCGCATCAGGCTGGTTTCCAGCCGGCCGAAGCCCAGCACCGCGTTGTGGCCGATGGCAACCTGGTCGCGGTTGAAGCGCAGCGTGTCGGCATAGCCCGGCGGGTTGCGCGGCGCCAGCGCATCGCGGTTGCCCAGGCGGCCGTCCGAGTTGTCGTAGCGCGTGCGGCCTTGCTCGACGTCAAGCCACAGGTCATGGCCGCGCGCCGGCGTGAGCGTCAGGCGCGCGCCGATGTTGTGCTGACGGCTCTGGGCGGGCGCGGGGTTGCGCGCCTGCGTGGGCTGGGCGGCGTCGGGCGCCAGCACCCAGTCCGAGGCTTCGCGGTCATAGATGCTGCCGCGAATCGCCAGGCCCAGCATGTCGTTCTTGATCGGACCGCTGAGGTAGAAGTTCGCCCGCCCCTGGTTGCCCCAGGCGCTGTCCTGGGGCAGACCGGCCGAGACGCCGACTTCGCCGCCCCACTCCTTGGCCACCTTGCGCGTGATGATGTTGACCACGCCGCCCATGGCGTCCGAGCCGTAGAGCGTGGACATCGGGCCGCGTATGACTTCGATGCGCTCGATGGCCGACACCGGCGGCATGAAGCTGTTGAGCGCCGCGCCGTAGCCGTTGGGCGTGACATCGCCGGCGACGTTCTGGCGCCGGCCGTCAATCAGGATCAGCGTGTAGTCGCTGGGCATGCCGCGGATGCTGATGTCCAGGCCGCCGGTCTTGCCCGTGCCGCCCATCACGTCTATGCCTTCCACGCCTTGCAGCGCTTCGGCGAGATCGCGGAAATTCTTGGTTTCCAGCTCCTCGCGCGTGACCACCGAGATCGACGCCGGCGCCTGCTTGAGTTCCTGCTCGAAGCCCGAGGCCGAGACCACGACTTCGGACATTGCCTGGGTCGGCGTCGACTGCGCAAACGCGGCTGCGCAGGCCGCGGTCAGGAGGGTGAGGGTGCAATGGTTTTTGACGGACATGACGTCTCCTCGCCGGCGTTGGCCAGCGATGTTTCTTGAGAAAAGGGATGGAGTTGCCGAAACGGTCCCGGTGAAGCACGGGTCCGCGGCCTGGACAGCCCTTGTTGTCATGTGTCTTTATGTAAGGGCCAGCGCGCAGATCATAGGCGATGACAATGAGATTTATTCTCAAAACCTTGCATTGGCGCCAGGATGTTGTGTTCGGCCTACGCCCGCGACCGCGCTTCACAGGGAACTCCCACGCCGCAGTGCGGAATTCAAACGCCCGCGCCTTCCCCGACCTGTTTAGAATTTGCCGGCGGGAATTGTTCTTATTCCCAAGTCGGACGCACAACCCATACAAAAATCGTCCGCCTTCCTGCCCTCCCCAACTCCCATTGGATCGCTGCCCTCCCCTGGCAGCAGGGCGCACTCCCATCTGAATCGAAATACACCATGAAACTCTGGAAAACAGTTCTGTGCGTCGGCGCGGCCGGCTTCGCCACCCTGGCACAGGCCCAGCCCGCGCCCGCGGCAGTCACCGTCTACTCGTCGCGCATCGAGAACCTGCTCAAGCCCACGCTGGACCAGTACACCCAGCAGACCGGCGTCAAGATCAACCTGCTGACCGACCGCGGCGGCTCGCTGGCCGAGCGCCTGGCGGCCGAAGGCAAGAGTTCGCCGGCGGACGTGCTGATCACCGTCGACATGGGCAATCTGCACAATGCGGCCGAACGCGGCCTGCTGCGCAAGATCGACTCGCCAATGCTCAACGCCAACGTGCCGGCCAATTTCCGCGACCCGCAGGGCCGCTGGTTCGGACTGTCGCAGCGCGAACGCACGATCTTCTACGCGCCCGGGCGCGTGCAGCCCGCGCAGCTGAGCACCTACGAGGACCTGGCCGATCCCAAGTGGAAAGGCAAGCTGTGCCTGCGCACCGGCAAGCAGACCTATACCCAGTCGCTGGTGGCGATGATGATTGCCAAGCATGGCGTGCAAAAGGCCGAGGCCATCACCAAGGGCTGGGTCAGCAACCTGGCCGGCGACGTGTTCACCAACGACAACAGCCTGCTCAAGGCGATTGCCGCGGGCCAGTGCGATGTCGGCATCGCCAACACCTACTACTACGGCCGCATCCTGTCCAAGGAACCCGAGTTCGGCAATGGTGTGAAGCTGTTCTGGGCCAACCAGGGCGCGAACCAGGGCGGCACCCACGTGAACCTGTCGGGCGCGGGCGTGACCACGCATGCCAAGAACCCCGAAGGCGCGCGCAAGCTGCTCGAGTGGCTGTCGTCCGAAGGCGTGCAGACCGCCTACACGCATGGCACGTTCGAGAGTCCGATCAACACCAAGGCCAAGGCCGACCCCATTGTCCAGGCCTGGGGCAAGTTCACGCCCAGCCCGCTCAACGCCGCCGCCATCGGTTCGCACCAGGCCGAAGCGATTCGCCTGCTCGACCGCGTGGGCTACCGCTGATCGCCCGGCCTTGAGGTAATTTTCCCTTGTCTTTCGCAGACCGCACCGCGCCCGCTTTCCGCTGGCGCGGTTTCGCCGTGGCCGCGCCCATCGCGCTGCTGACGCTGATTCCGCTGCTGGCCGTCGTCGGCCTGGCGCTCTCGCCCCAGGCCGAGATCTGGCAGCATCTGTGGCAGTACGTGCTGCCGCGCGTGCTTGCCAACACCGCCTTGCTGCTGGCGCTCGTGGCCCTGGCCGTGCTGGCCGTGGGCGTGCCGCTGGCCTGGCTCACCGCCATGTGCGACTTTCCCGGGCGACGCTTCTTTTCCTGGGCGCTGGTGCTGCCGCTGGCGATACCCGCCTATGTGCTGGCCTTCGTGCAGATGGGCCTGTTCGAGTACGCTGGCCCGGTGCAGTCGGCGCTGCGCGAACTGTTCGGCAGCAGCCGCTGGTTTCCCGACATCCGCGCCAGCCTCTGGGGCCTGGTGCTGGTGTTGACCATGGCTTTCTACCCCTATGTCTATCTGCTGGCGCGCAGCGCCTTTCTGACCCAGGGCCGGCGCTGCATGGAAGCCGCCCAGGCACTGGGACTGAGCCCGCTGGCCGCGTTCTTTCAGGTCGCCTTGCCGCTGGCCCGGCCCTGGATAGGCGCGGGCCTGGCGCTGGCGCTGATGGAGGTGCTGGCCGACTTCGGCGCGATTGCCGTGTTCAACTTCGACACTTTCACCACCGCGCTCTACAAGTCGTGGTTCGACCTGCACAACATGGCGGCCGCGGCCCAGCTTGCCAGCATGCTGGTGCTGGTCGTGCTGCTGCTGGTGGCGCGAAGGCGAGGCATGAAAGCGCCGCGCGCTGCGCATGCGCTGCTCGGCGGC
>JBBKVU010000061.1:0-3258 GCA_037968595.1 Comamonas sp. | reverse complement strand
GCGCTGACGCCGCGCGGCGTGCAGCTGCGCAAGCTGACCGAGCGCCATGTGCTGGCGCTCGAGTCGGCGGCCGAGACCATGGGCCGCCTGGCCCAGCCCCAGCGCGTGCGCCTGAGCGTGATTCCCACTCTGGCCATCCAGTGGCTGATGCCGCGCCTGCCGCTGTTCAACGAACGCCACCCCGACGTGAACGTCGAGCTGCGCCAGTTCAAGCACGACGAGGACTTCACGCGCGACGACGTCGACCTGTGGATAGAAGTCAAGCGCCCGCGCCGCCGCTGGCCCGACCATATCCAGACGCGCTATCTGCTGGGCCGCGAACTGATTCCCGTATGCACGCCGCGCTGGAGCCAGCAATTTCGCGCGCCCCAGGACCTGCTGGGCGCCACGCTGCTGCACCACACCAATTTCCCCGACAACTGGGAGCGCTGGTTCACCAAGGCCGGCGCGCCCTGCACGCCCGCGCTCGGGCCGGGCTTCGATCTCACCATGCACCTGATCGTTGCCGCCAAGGCCGGCATGGGCGTGGCCGTGGTGCCCGGCTGTCTGGTCGAGCGCGAACTGCTGCAAGGCGAGCTGGTCATGCCTTTCGACATCGATGTCTCCTGCGGCCGCGGCTACTTTGTCTGCAGCAAGCGCGATACGCCGGACTTTGCCGCACGCGACAAGTTTGCCGACTGGCTGGCCGAGCAAGCGCATGCGGGCTGGTCTGCGGCCAGCGCCTAGGTCACCGCGGCCGTCAACGCCCGCCCGGCGGCAGGTTTTCCAGCGCCTGGGCGAGGTCGGCAATCAGGTCGCGCGGGTCTTCCAGGCCGATATGCAGGCGCACCACCGGACCGCGCGCGCTCCAGTCCGTGACACTGCGCGCCTGGTCCATGTGGGCCGCGGTCACCAGGCTTTCATAGCCGCCCCAGGACGCGCCCAATCCGAACAGCTGCAGACCATCGATGAATTGGTCCACGGCGTCGCTGGACATGCCGGGCGCAAGCTCTATCGACAGCAGGCCATTCGTACCCTGGCAATCGCGCTGCCACAGCGCATGTCCCGGATGCGAAGGCAGGGCCGGGCAGAACACCGTATGAATCGCGGGATGGGACTGCAGCCAGTGCGCGACCTGCAGCGCATGCTCCTCATGCATCTTCAGGCGCGCCGCCAGCGAGCGCATGCCGCGCAGCACCAGCCAGGCGTCGTCCGGGCTGACTGTCATGCCGAAGGCATCGCAGCGCTCGACCAGCGCACCCCAGGCCGCGCGCGTCGTCGCCACCGTGCCCATCATCACATCGGAATGGCCCGACAGGTATTTGGTCGCGGCCATGACCGACACGTCGGCGCCCAGCGCCAGCGGCCGGTACTGGCAGCCCGAGCCCCAGGTGTTGTCCGCCACGACCAGCGCTCCATGCGCATGGGCCACGGCGGCCAGCGCCGGCAGATCGCACATTTCATAGACCAGCGAGCCCGGACACTCGGCATACACCATGCGGGTATTGGGCCGCAGTTTGGCCTGCAGATCGCTGCCGTCCGCGGCAAAGAAGCTGTACTCGATGCCATAGGGCTGCAGGAACTGCTGCGACAGATGGCGTACGGGCTGATAGGCGCTGTCGGTCAGCAGCACATGATCGCCGGGCTGGAGGTAGCTCAGCAGCGTCATGCCTATGGCCGCCAGCCCGGTGGGCAGCAGCCGCGTGCGGTAGGCGCCTTCGAGCTCGCTGACCGCGTCTTCGAGCGCGAACGTGGTGGGCGTGCCGCGTGCACCGTAGCTGAAGACCCGGTCATGGCCGCGCGCCGCGCGCATCTCGCGCTGGTGCTGCGTGTTGTCGAACGTCACGGTGCTTGCCCGGACCAGCGGCGGATTGACCGCGCTGCCGCCCGTGTAGGCCGGGTTTCTGCCGGCTCTGAGCAGTCGGGTGCGCAGTCCTGGGTCCGGAAAAGAGTTGCTGTCGGTCGTCATGGTAAGCGTGAAAAAGTGCAGCCGCGCCCGGTGCGCGCCTCGCGCCGGCCGGGCGGGCCGCGTTGCAGGTCAATCGACTTCAATCCACTTTGGCGCCGGACAATTTGACGAGCTTGCTCCAGCGCTCCACATCCTGGCGCAGCTGCGCCGCGAACGCTTCGGGCGTACTGGCCACCACTTCGCTGCCGCCTTCCACGACCATGCGCGTGACTTCGGGTGTGCGCAGCGTGCGCACGATGGTTTCATTCAAGTAGGCCACGCGTTCGGGCGAAGTGCCGGCCGGCGCGAAGAATCCATACCAGTCCTCGAAGTGGGTGTCGCGGTAACCCATTTCCTCCAGCGTCGGCACCTTGGCAAACACGCCTATGCGCCGCGGGCTGGTCACGGCCAGCGCGCGGATCTGCCCCGCCTGGATCATGCTGCCCACCGAGGAAGTGGAGGTGATCATCACATCGACCTGCTGGCCCAGCAGATCATTGAGCGCCGGACCCGCGCCCTTGTAGGGCACATGGGTCATGGAGACGCCGTTTTCCTTGGCCAGCACCACGCCCACCAGATGCGACAGCGTCCCGTTGCCGGGCGTGGCAAAAGTGATCTTGCCCGGATCGCTCTTGGTGCGCGCGGCCAGGTCCGCAAAGCTCTTGATCGGCGAGGCCGCCGCAACCACGATGGCAATCGGCGCGGCATTGATCTGCGTGACCGGCACAAAGCTCTTGAGCGGATCGAAGCCCGGCGACTTGTAAAGCGAAGGATTGACCGCCAGCAGCGACACCTGACCGGTGAGCAAGGTATAGCCATCGGGCTTGGCCTCGGCCACCGCGCGCGCGCCGATGTTGCCGCCCGCCCCGCCGCGGTTCTCGACCACCGACGGCTGGCCCGTGGCGTCGGTCAGGCGCGCGGTCACCCAGCGCGTGCTGGCGTCATTGCCGCCGCCCGGAGGAAATGGCGAAATGAAGCGTATGGGCTGGTCGGGAAAGCCGTTGCGCTTGGCCAGCGGTTCGGCCGCGGCCGGCGCCAGTGCGGCCAGCGCGGCCAGCCCTACAAAGGTGGCAGCCAGCACTCTCTTCAAGGATGCGGTGGGGGTCATGGTCTTGTCTCCTGGTGGTGGTTGGTTTAAGCGTGTTCCGCCGCTGTCTGGGGCAGCTTGAAGGCGGAGCGCTCGAGCGCGTCGAGCTGCGGCAGCAGGCCGGTTTCCCAGGCCAGGTACTGCCGCGCAGCTTCCTTGTTGCCGTCGTGCCGGTCGTGCACGAAGAACAGATAGTCGATGCACTGCGCATCCATGGGCTGGTCGGGCGTGCTGTGCACCGGCA
>JBBKVU010000060.1:0-3467 GCA_037968595.1 Comamonas sp. | reverse complement strand
GGTGCTGGTCTCGACCTTCAGCGCATCGGCCGGGGTGTTCTTCCTGGGAATCGTGGTCGCCGGCGTGGGCTTTGGCGTCGGCTTTCTGGCCGCCTTGCGCAGCGTCATGGCCAGTGTCCTGCCCGAACAGCGCGCCTCGCTGATGGCGGCTTTCCTGGTGCTGAGCTATTGCGCCTTCAGCCTGCCCGCGCTGGCCGCGGGCGTGGCAGTGACGCACTTCGGACTGGTTGCCACAGCGCAGATCTATGGCGCGCTGGTGATGGCGCTGGCCATGGTTGCACTGCTGGGCACGCTGGGCCGGAGCGCGCCCGTGCCGGCCGGCGTCTGTTCAGGTCCAGGGCTGGGCTGAAGTCAGCTTCACCGCACGGGGCTGACGGCAATCAAGGGTTAACGCTTCTTTCCTATTCCGCGCCAGGCGTGAAAAATAGAATGAAGATTCGTTCTACTTTTTCCCATGCAAACCGAAGCCTGGACTTTCTTTCCCCATGCGGGCTCGCGCCATATACAGACGCTGCGCGTGGCGCTCAAGCTGTTCGTGCAGAAGGGGTTCTTCAATACCTCGATCCAGGACCTGTGCGCCGAAGCCGGGGTGTCCATCGGTTTCTTCTACAACCACTTTTCCGACAAGGAAGGCATTGCGCGCGAGCTCTACCGGCATCTTCTGGCGCGCATGAACGTGCTGCTGGACGACATAGAGGAGCGGCACGCGGGCAGCCGCGAACGCTGTGAGGCGGTGCTGCGCATGCTGTTCGGACTGGCCGAGGCCGAGCCCGAAGCCATGGGTTTTGTCGTTAATGCGCGCCATCGGGAGTTTCTGCCTGAAGAGCAGGCCATCTGCTCGGCCTCGGCCTTTGTGCGCATGCGCGGGTTTGTGTTTGCCGGCATCTCGGAGGGCGAGATCCGGGAGATGGAACCCATGGTCGCTGCCAGCCTGATGTACGGCAGCGCCATCCGCATGATCTGCCTGCGCCTGGATGGACTGGTGGAAACGCCTATCGAGCAGCTTTTCGATTCCCTCTGGGAGGGCGTCTGGCGCTCGCTCAAGCCTGATTGAGATTCACGCAAATCCGTACCAGCGGCCTCGGTTTGCTGGCCTTTGTCGACTGGTAGTTAAAGGAGTAGCAGGGATGGCGCATCACATTTTGATCATTGGCGGCGGTATTGGCGGAACCATGACCGCCAACCACCTGGTCACCAAGCTGTATCCGGAACTGCTGAGCGGCAAGGTCCGCATCACCATGCTCTCCAACTCCCCCTGGCATTACTACAAGCCGGCGTTCATGTATGTGGCTTTCAATGCCTTCTTTCGCGATGAACTCAGGCGCAAGCAGCGTGACCTGCTGCGCCCCGAGATCGATTTCCAGGTGGAAGAAGTCGAGAGTTTCGACTTCGCGCTGGAGTCCGTGCAGTGCAAAAGCGGCAAGCGCTTCAACTACGACCATCTGATCATTTCCACGGGCTGCGTGCCTTCACCCGAGCGCATCGAAGGCCTGGCAGCGGGCGGCGATCACTTCTATCAGCATGCGCCGGCGCGTCAACTGGCCGACAAGCTCGCGCGCATAGAGAAGGGCCGGATCTTCATCACCGTCACCTTTCCCAAGACGCCCAACGTGCCTCACCAGTGCGGCATCGCACCGATAGAGACCACCCTGATGCTGGATGACATGCTGCGTCGGCGTGGCGTGCGGGACAAGGTGGAAATCGTCTACACCTATCCCACGGTGTCGCAGCTGCTGCGAAACTGCCTGTTCCTGCAGAAGGACACCTGCGAAATCCTGCCCACGGTGTTCGAGCAGCGCGGCATACGCTTTCAGCGCGGCTTCACGCTGTCCCATGTCGACCCCGATTCCAAGGTCGCCTATTCGGAGGAAGGGCAGGCGGAAAACTTCGACATCCTGATGGCCACGCCGCCGATCCGCGCCGTGCAGGCGGTGCGCGACTGCGGCATTTCAAAAGCCCAGGATGGCGAGGGCTGGTTGCCCACGGACCACGAAACCATGCAGGTGCTGGGCATGACGAATGTCTACGTGCTGGGAGACACCGTCGATCTGCCGGTCAGCAAGGCCGGGGGGGCCTGCCACAACCAGTCGCCGGTGGTGGTCAACAACATCGCTGCGCAGATTCGCTTTGGACGCACCTGTGATGCCTATGACGGCCGCGTGGTGGCGATTGCCCAGATGGGCCTCGATGAGGGCATGCCGCTTTGGTACGACTACCAGCAGGACGTCAAACCCACTCCGCCCAACAAGATTGCCGGAATGATGCGCAAGGGCTTCAACCGCGGCATGTACTGGGCCGTCGCCCGGGCCCTGGTCTAGGCCCGATCGTTGGCCACTTTTCAAGGAGATTGAAGATGAATAGCGCTACCGACATTCCCCTGACCCAGGCGCCGCCAGCCGCTGGCGTGCCAACCGGTCTGCTGCAAAACGATGCCGCGCTGCAAGGCCTGACGGAATTGATGGCCAGGCTCGAGCCCTTGCTGGCGGGCCGACGGTTGAACAAGGTGGTCGACATGCTGTCCGCCGCGGCCGACGTGGTCGACATGAGCGATGCCTATATGGTGGAAAAACTCTCCAAGGCGTTCGAGGAAAGCGTGGGCGCGGCCTGGTCGGCAGGCAATGCGGCCCGGATGGCGACCGCGCGGCTGGAGAAAATGGAGGAGACACCGAGCTTGTTCGGTCTGATGCGCATGGCCAGTGAACCCGAGGTCAGGCGCGGCCTGACTTTTCTGCTGTGCCTTGCCGGGGCCCTGGGGCGGCAACGCGCCTACGACCCGATAGATTACACGGCCGACTGAGGCGGCAAGCCCCTGCATGACTGCTGCGCTGGCCATGGGCGCAAGCTCTTGCCGCCAGCAGGCCCCAGGCGCATCAATCCCTTCGCCAGCGTATCACCCGGCTGCGAAGCTGTTTCCGGCGAGCCATTCGCCTGCTTGAGTAGAAACCGCTCATCCTTCTACGCGGCCGGCGAGGCCGGTTCAGCACAAACGGGATTTTGAAGCCGGTGCGAGGCTGTGCCTTGCTTATCTTGCTCAGGACAAACGCAAGACAAGGCATCGCCGCAGACTGGATGCCCCTGCACTTAGCTTTCAATCCGTGCAAAAGCCCATTAAGTCACGATAAGCAGTGATTCTTGGCGCCCTGTATCTGGCTGTCGCTGCGCGGAAAAGCCCAAATCCCCCGCATTGCCTGCGCCGCCCAGCGCTTGGAAACGCACAGTAATTGCTCTGGCGTGTCATTTGATGCGTGCGCTTACTGTCTTTGAGATCTCTATTTATCAAGGGAAAAAGCCTTGCCGAACCATCGCGAAGCTTGGCCGCGATGTCGGTTTTCTTGCTAAAAGCCTGCTGGCAAGCGCTCCGCTTGTGGGCCCAGCCGCCGCTTTTCCCGCCTCTTTCTGCTTGGCATTATTTAATTTCACTTTATTGACGCATCATATCTCTCATTGTGGTGCGTGTTGATTTATTC
>JBBKVU010000059.1:0-15402 GCA_037968595.1 Comamonas sp. | reverse complement strand
CCCCTACCGGCGCGAGCGGCTGCTGGTGCAGCGCGTGCGCCGCCTGCTGATTGCCGACGCCCAATGCCTGCACACCGCCGCGACGCTGGCCGAGCTGCTGCACCTGTCGGCACGCAGCCTGCACCGCCAGCTCAAGGAGGAAGGCACCTCGCTGCAGGCGCTCAAGGACAATGTGCGACGCGAGCGCGCCCTGGCCCTGCTGCACCGCACCAGCCAGCCGATCAAGCGCGTTGCGCTGGCCTGCGGCTTTGTCAGCGAGAAAAGCTTCATGCGCGCCTTCCGCCAATGGACCGGCGACACGCCCGCGCAGTACCGGCGGCGCAGCACGGCCCTGCCCGACTGAGCAGACTGGCGCGATCCGCACCCTTTGCGGCGCGCCGCGTTCCCCGGCCCTGCCTAGACTGGCGCATGTCCCACACCTTCGCCCCCTACCAGTTGCACCACTGCGTGAGCGCGCGCTCGTTTCGCGCGCTGTGGATTCTCGAAGAGCTGCAGCAGCCCTATGAGTTGCTGATGCTGCCCTTTCCGCCGCGCGCGCTGGCACGCAGCTATCTGGAACTCAACCCGCTGGGCACGGTGCCGCTGCTGCGCCATGGCGCGGCGCGGCTCACGGAGTCGGCGGCCATCTGCGAATACCTGGCCGCGCTGCATCCGCAGCAAGGCCTGTCGGTGGGCGCGCAGGAAAGCGATTTCGCGGCCTATCTCAACTGGCTGCACATGAGCGACGCCACGCTGACGTTTCCGCAGACGCTGGTGCTGCGCTACACCCACTTCGAGCCGCCCGAGCGCCTGCAGCCCCAGGTGGCACAGGACTATGCGCGCTGGTTTCTCGCGCGGCTGCGCGCCGTCGAAGCGGTTGTCGAAACACAGGACTGGCTGTGCGCCGGGCGCTTCACGGCTGCCGATGTGGCCGTGGGCTATGCGCTGATGCTGGCCGTGCACCTGGGCCTTGCGGCCCAATGGGGGCCTGCGACCCAGGCCTACTGGCAGCGGCTGCAGGCCAGGCCCGCGTTTGCGCGCGCGCTCGCGGCCGAGCATGCCGCCGCGCTGGCGCAGGGTGTGCCGACCACGCCGTCGCCGCTGCTGCGTCCCTGAGGGGCTGCGGCCTCAGGCCGCGAGCAGCGCGGGCAGCTCGGCCATCGAGCGCATGATGCGCGCCACGCCCGCGTCCTGCAGCATCTGCGGCGTGGCAAACAGCACGGGATCGGGGCAGTAGCCCCAGACTGTCGAGCCGGCCGCCAGGCCCGCCTGGATTCCCGGCACCGAATCCTCGATCACCAGGCAGCGCTCGGGCGCTACGCCCAGCGCCGCGGCCGCGGCCAGATAGACATCGGGAAACGGCTTGGAGCGCGGCGTCTCGTGGCCGCTGAACACCCGGTCCGCGAAATACGGCGCCATGCCGACCTGGGTCAGCTGCATTTCCACCTTGAAGCGATCGGCGCCCGAAGCCACGGCAATGCGTCCGTCGAGCTGCGCATGTACCGCCTGCACCGCAGCCAGCGCGCCGTCTATGGCCACGAGCCGGGCGCGCAGCTGCTCGTTGCGACGTTCATAGAACGCCGCCATCCATTCATCGGTCAACGGCCTGCGGGTATGCGTCTCGATGCGCGCGGTCTCGCTGCGCACCGTGCGGCCGAGGAAGGTGCGCATGCACTCCTCGGCCGAGATCGGCCAGCCCGATTCATTGAGCATGGTGCACAGCACCGTATTGGTGATGGTTTCGCTGTCGACCAGCACACCATCGCAGTCAAACAAGATCGCGTCAAATTGCATTGCTTGCGCCGGCATGTGCCGGCTTCTCTATGGGTTCAAAAAAGAGCGAACGACTTTCCCGTTCTCCCTGGGCGGTCGATTACCCGTTCGTCCTGAGCGGGGTAAGCGAGACGAAGTCTCGCAAAGCGTTAAAAAGAAACCGCGGGCGTTAAAAATCCGTTCGTCCTGAGCCTGTCGAAGGATGAACGCCCTGCCCTCAAGCAGCAGCCCCGGCCCGCTTAAAACTGCTCCCCATCCACATAAAACCAGCGCCCGCCTTCGCGCACAAACCGGCTGCGCTCATGCAGCCGCACCGCGCGCCCGCCAATCCGATAACGCGCGACAAACTCGACTTCGGCACGGTCCTCCCCCGTTACCTGGAAGTCCTTGACGCTCAGGCCCAGCCAGCGCGTGGCGGCGTCGAAATCCAGCGTTGCCGGGCGCTGGCTCGCATGCCAGGTGGCTTGCAGATAGGCCGCGTTTTCCCGCACGAAGGCGCTGTAGCGCGAACGCATCAGATGCTCGGCGTCGGGTGCGGGCGTGGTGTCGAAATGCGCGATGAAGCGTTCGCAGCAGTCGGCATAGGACAGCGGCCGCGCCTTGCCATCGACCCGCCCGCAAGGGCAGGCGGTCACCGTTGCCTGGCCCATCAGCGCGCCCCGAACACTTTCTGCAGCAGCGCGCTGCCCGTGCCCACGGGGTCCTTGCGGATCTTGCGCTCCTCCTCGGCAATCATCAGGAACAGGCCGTCAAGCGTCTTGCCCGTGACGTACTGCGACAGGTCGGCGTCCTGGGCGCTGATCAGGCCCAGGCCCGCGGCCTTGCCCGCAAACTGGTTGTACTGCTGCGCCAGGCCCACCTGGTCGGTTGCCTGCCTGACCACGGGCAGAAAGCGCGTGTTCAGCGGCGCGCGCGTCTTCTCGGCAAAGAATGCCGTCACCGAGTTGTCGCCCCCGGTCAGTATCTTCTTGGCGTCCGTGACGCTCATGGTCTGCACGGCATTGACCAGCAAATCCCTGCCCATGGGCACGGCGGCTTCGGCCGCGCGGTTGATCGCGGTTTCCAGCTCGGCGATGCGCTTGCCCTGACCAAAGCGTTTCATCAGCTTGGCGGCATCGTCGAGATAGCCCGGCAGCGGAATGCGCACCTGGGGGTTGTCGAGAAAACCATCGGGCCGTCCGAGCAAGGCCACCGCGGCCTCCGCTCCCTTGCTCAGCGCCAGCTTGATGCCGCTGCTGGCATCGGCCGACGACAGCTGGGCCAGCGACACCGCCTGCGCCTGCTGCCAGGCGCCGAACAGCAGCGCGCCCATGGCCGCATGGCACTGGCGGCGCGTCACGCAAGAGGTAGGGGGCGGCGTAGGGTGCATGGTGAGAATTCCTTCAAAAAGCCGGGCCAGACCTGGATGCGCTGGCGGTTCCAGCCGCCATTTTGCCTCTGACCGCAGCATCCCTGCAGCACGGCGGCCTGGACAAGCCGCGCGCCGGCCGGCACAGTGCCCCATGCAAACCTTGGAGCGCGACATGCTGGAGCTATCGGTACCGTGGTGGGAGTTTGTTTTCCGGGGAGTGGTCGTCTACCTGTTCCTGCTGGTCTTCCTGCGCCTGACCGGCAAGCGCCAGACCGCGCAGTACGCGCCGTTCGATCTGATCCTGCTGCTGATCCTGTCCAACGCGGTGCAGAACGCGATGAACGCCGGTGACAACTCGCTGCTCGGCGGGCTGATTCTGGCGACCACGCTGCTGGTGTGCCACATGCTGCTGTCGCGCCTGGGCTACTACTTCCCGCGGCTGTCGCGCCTGATCGACGGCAAGGCCCAGGTGCTGGTCGACAAGGGGCAGGCAAACACGGCACTCATGCACCAGGAACTGATCACGCGCGAAGACCTCGACGCCGCGCTGCGTGCCAGCGGCTGCCTGCACCTGCACGAAGTCGAGCGCGCGACGCTGGAGACCGACGGCCACATCACCATCGTTTTAAAAAGAATCACCCCCTGAGCCGCGAAAGCGGCTTCCCCGAACAAAGGACGCAAGAGAGCGCCCCCTCGGTGCGCCGTGGACTAGACAGCCCTTCCTCGCTGCCCCCTTGCTGGGACACGCCAGTTTCATGAGCTGATTGGCTCGAGCGCCATGGGTTACAGACCAGCCTCAGGCCAGCGCGCGCTGGATGATGATCTTCTGCACGTCGCTCGTGCCTTCGTAGATCTGGCAGACCCGCACATCGCGGTAGATGCGCTCCACCGGAAAGTCGCTGACCACGCCATAGCCGCCCAGCGTCTGGATCGCCGCGCTGCAGACGCGCTCGGCCATTTCACTGGCAAACAGCTTGGCCATTGCCGCTTCCTGCAGGCAGGGCCGGCCCGCGTCGCGCAGGCTGGCCGCATGCCAGATCAGCTGGCGCGCGGCTTCGAGCTGGGTCGCGCACTCGGCCAGGCGAAAGCCCACGGCCTGGTGCTGGATGATGGCCTGGCCAAAGCTTTCGCGCTCCTTGGCATACTGCACCGCCACCTCGAACGCGCTGCGCGCCATGCCCAGGCTTTGCGCCGCAATGCCTATGCGCCCGCCTTCGAGCGCCGACAGCGCGATCTTGTAGCCTTCGCCTTCTTCACCCAGCCGATTCGCAGCCGGAATGCGGCAGCCTTCGAAGCGTATCTGCGCGGTGTCGCTGCTGTGCTGGCCCAGCTTGTCTTCCAGGCGCGCGACCACATAGCCGGGGTTGCTGGTCGGCACCAGGAAGGCGCTCATGCCTTTCTTGCCCGCGGCCCTGTCGGTGACAGCAATGACGATTGCCACCTGGCCGTTCTGGCCGCTGGTGATGAACTGCTTGTCGCCGTCAATCACATAGTGATCGCCATCCTTGCGCGCCGTGGTGCGCAGCGACGAGGCGTCCGAGCCCGCATGCGGCTCGGTCAGGCAGAACGCCCCGAGCATCTCGCCGCGCGCCAGCGGCACCAGCCATTGCTGCTTTTGCGCTTCGCTGCCGTAGCGCATCAGGATGGCGTTGACCGGACAATTGGTCACGCTGATGGCGGTGCTCGTGCCGCCATCGCCGGCCGCAATCTCTTCGAGCACCAGCGCCAGGCTCAGCGTATCCAGGCCCGCGCCGCCATAGGCCTCGGGCACGCAGATGCCGTAGGCGCCGAGCGCCGCCAGGCCCTGGTGCACGTCCTTTGGGAAGTGGTGTTCCTTGTCCCAGCGCGCAGCATGCGGCCAGATTTCCTGTTGCGCAAAATCGCGCACCGCGTCGCGGATCATTTCCTGGTCGGGGGTCAGCAGCATGTTGTTTGTCTCCGTTATTGTGTTGTATGAACTGCGCGCCGCGCTACCAGCTGTCCGCCCTGCGGCCGTCGTGGTGCAGCAGCTTGCCGGCATCGGCCGCCTGCGCACCCGCCAGCGTCGCGCGCATGCCTTGCACGCTTTCCTCGACCGACAGCGGCGCCACGCTGCCGCCCATCTCGGTGCGCACCCAGCCCGGGTCCATGGTCACGAGCAGCACGCCGGGCCAGCCCTGCTGGGCCGTGGCCACCGCCATGTTGAGCGCGGCCTTGCTGCAGCGGTAGAGCCACGAATGGTCGTCGTCCACATGGCCGATCTGGGCCATGCTGCTGGAGACAAAGGCAAACTTGCCCGCAGCCGCTTCGACCATGGGCGCGACCTGGGGCAGGGCCTGCATCGCACCCAGCAGATTGGTGTGCATGACGTGGTCGAACTCCTGCTGCGTCGGCGGATTGGTCGAGCGCAGATGGTCGAGCACGCCGGCCACATACCAGGCAAAGTCGAATTTCTCACCGTCCAGCAGCCAGGCCAGGCCGCTGACGGACTGCGGCTGTGCCACATCGACCAGATGCACGGCCGCCGCGCCCTGCGCCAGCAGCGCCTCGCGGTCTTCGGCACGGCGCACCGTCGCAATCACGCGGTCGCCGTTGTCTATGTACTGCTGCGCCATTTCGCGGCCAATGCCGCGCGACGCACCTATTATCAATACCTGCGCCATTGCGCCTCCTTTAAAAAACTTCCGCGCCTCAGCGCGTGGCCTCGCCCGGCTGCACGCCCTGCTCCTGGGCAATCTGGTGGGCATAGCGCGCCACCATCACTTCGTGCGGTTCGGCCGGCGCCTTCAGGCCCACCTGGGCATGCACCATCTGGTTCATTCCCGGCATCGCCGAGCGCGGCACCTGGGCCTCGGCCTTCCACAGCCGCGCGCGCATGAAAGCTTTTGCGCAATGCAGATAGGCTTCTTGCACCGTGACTTCGATCACCAGCCGGATGCGCGGATTGTCGGCGCGGAACAAGGCGGTGTAGTGCGCTTCGTCGCGCAGGCGCGCCGTGCCGTTGACGCGCAGCGTCTCGTCGAAGCCGGGCACGACAAACAGCAGGCCTATGCGCGGGTCATGCAGCAGATTGCTCATGCTGTCGAGCCGGTTGTTGCCGCCCACATCGGGCAGCAGCAGCGTGTTCTTGTCCGGCGCCTTGACGAAGCCCGGGCGGCCGCCGCGCGGCGAGGCATCGAGCAGCGCGCCCGTCGGGCCCGCGGTCGAGACAATGCACAGCGGCGACAGCGAAAGGAAACGCAGGCAGTAGCGGTCCAGGTCCACCTGCTGCTTGAGCAGGGCCCGCTCCGCGGGCGCCTCGTACAGCGTTCGCAACTGCTCCTCGTTGGTGATCACAGTGTTTCCCTTCTCTGATGCCGCCCGCGGTTCCAGGGCCGTCAGCCAGCTTAAACCAACTCTATGGCCATGGCCGTGGCCTCGCCGCCGCCAATGCACAGCGTGGCCAGGCCGCGTTTCTTGCCCCGGCTCTGCAGCGCATGCAGCAGCGTGACCAGAATGCGCGCGCCGCTCGCACCTATGGGGTGGCCCAGCGCGCAGGCGCCGCCATTGACGTTGACGATGTCGTGCGACACGCCGAGCTCGGCCATCAGCGCCAGCGGCACGACGGCAAATGCTTCGTTGATTTCCCACAGATCGACATCGGCCACGCTCCAGCCGGCCTTCTTCAGCGCCTTCTGCGTCGCGCCGACCGGCGCCGTGGTGAACCATTCGGGCGCCTGCGCAAAGCTTGCATGCGCAACGATGCGCGCCAGCGGCTTGCAGCCCAGCTCCTTGGCCGTCGACTCGCGCATCAGCACCAGGGCGGCGGCGCCGTCGTTGATGCTCGAGCTCGATGCCGCGGTGATCGTGCCGTCCTTCTTGAACGCCGGCTTGAGGCTGGCGATCTTGTCGAGCCGCGCCTTGGCCGGGCCTTCATCTATGCTCACCACCACGTCGCCCTTGCGCGTCGACACCGTCACGGGCGTGATCTCGGCCGTGAACGCCCCGCTTTGCGTCGCCGCCTGGGCGCGCTGCACGCTGGCCGTGGCAAACGCGTCCTGCTGCTCGCGCGTGAACTGGTACTTGGCCGCGCAGTCTTCGCCAAACGTGCCCATGGACCGGCCGGGCTCATAGGCGTCCTCCAGGCCGTCAAGCATCATGTGATCGAAGATCTTGTCGTGGCCCATGCGGTAGCCGCCGCGGCCCTTTTTCAGCAGGTAGGGCGCATTGGTCATGCTTTCCATGCCGCCGGCAACCATCACGTCGCGGCTGCCGGCCACGAGCTGGTCATGGGCCAGCAGCGTGGCCTCCATGCCGGCGCCGCACATCTTCGACAGCGTCACGGCGCCCGTGCTCTGCGGCAGGCCGCCCTTGAATCCCGCCTGGCGCGCCGGCGCCTGGCCCTGGCCGGCCATCAGGCAGTTGCCGAACAGCACTTCATCGACTTTCTCGGGCGCGATACCCGCACGCTCGACGGCCGCGCGTATCGCCGCACCGCCCAGGTCATGGGCCGCGAGTTCGGCGAAGTCGCCCTGGAAGGCACCCATGGGGGTACGGGCTGCGCCCACGATCACAATGGCTTCGGTCATTCTTCTGTCTCCTGTTGGTTTGAAAATGGAAAAGAAAGGCCCGGCGCTCACTGCGCAATCGGGTCGTCGCTGGTGTTCCAGCTGAAGCGCCGTTCGCGCTCATAGGGAAAGACATCGTGCACATGGCCGGCGCGAATGCGCTGCTGGTGGCCCTGCCAGAACGCGGGCTCCAGCAGGTCGGCATGGTGCTGCAGAAACACTTCGCGCACCGCCGGGTGACCCAGCAGAAAAGGCGCAAAGCTCTGCGGAAACACATCGCGCGGGCCTACCGCGTACCAGATCTCGCCGCTCATCTCGTCTTCCTCGTTGCGCGGCGCGGGTACGGCGCGGAAGTTGCAGTCCGTGAGGTATTCGATCTCGTCGTAGTCGTAGAAGACCACCTTGCCGTTGCGCGTCACGCCGAAGTTCTTCCACAGCATGTCTCCGGGGAAGATGTTGGCCGCCACCAGGTCCTTGATCGCTTTGCCGTACTCGAGCACGCTGCGCTCCAGCTGCGCCTGGGCGCGCTTGTCGCCCGGCCCGGCTTCGAGCGCCTCCTGCAGGTAGAGATTGAGCGGAATCATGCGCCGCTCGATATAGAGGTGGCTGATGATGACCTCGGTGCGCCCGTCGCCGTCGCGGTCGCTGATCTCGAGCTGGCTGGGCGCGAACTTCTCGATCTCGGCAATCAGCGCGTCTTCAAAGCGATCGCGCGGAAACGCCACCAGGCTGTACTCGAGCGTATCGGCCATGCGCCCCACGCGGTCGTGCTGCTTGACCAGCTGGTACTTGGCCTTGACCTGTTCGCGCGTGGTGTCCTTCTGCGGCGGGTAATAGTCCTTGATCAGCTTGAATACATAGGGAAAGCTGGGCAGGTCGAACACCAGCATCACCATGCCCTTGATGCCCGGCGCGATGCGAAACGCGTCGCTTGAATAGCGCAGGTGGTGCAGGAAGTCGCGGTAGAACAGCGTCTTGCCCTGCTTGGCCAGGCCCAGCGCGGTATAGAGCTCGGCGCGCGGCTTGCCCGGCATCAGGCTGCGCAGGAACTGCACATAGCCGCTGGGAATTTCCATGTCGACCATGAAATAGGCGCGCGCAAAGCTGAACAGCGCCTGCAGGTCGTCCTCGCCAAACAGCGCCGCGTCGATCACCAGCCCGCCGCGCGGCCCGTGCAGCAGCGGCAGCACCACCGGCAGTTCGGTGAAACCGTTGATCAGCTTGGCCACCAGGTAGGCGCCCTTGTTGCGGTAGAACAGGCTAGACAGCACCTGGATCTGGAAATTCGTGCGCTGCTTTTCCAGCACCCCCTGGTCGACGATGGCCTGCTGCACCGCCGCCAGATCGCGCGGCAGATCCTCGAACGCGCGCTGCAGGCCGAAGTCCTCGACGATGCGCTGCAGCGTCGCCAGCAGTGTCTGCGGCGCGGGCGAGCGTGCCGGATAGTACGCGCGATAGGTGGGGCGCGCGGCGGGATCGTCGTTCTCAATGTATTCCGTGCTGACTGCGGGCCGCACGAAAATGAAATCGTTGTGGAAGTGCGTGCGGTGCAGGATCTTGGTCGTGACCGAGTTGAAGAAGGTCTCGGCCAGCTCGGGCTGGAAGTGGTTCACCAGCAGGCCGATGTAATGCAGCTTGACCTGCTGCCACACGGCCATCGGCAAGCCGCCAGCCGCGAACTCCTTTTCCAGGCGCCGCGTGCACTCCTTGACGCGCAGGTCATAGAACTCTATGCGCTCGCGCTGGGCGCGCTGCTGGCCATGCCAGTCAGCGGTTTCAAAGCGGTGCTTGGCACGCGCCGACTCGGAGCGGAACAGCCGGTAATGGCGGTTGAAACCATCCATCATGGCCTTGGCAATGTCATACGCCTGCGGCGCATCGAGATGCTGGGGAAACATCGCGCCGTGCCTGGAGATATGCCGCCGTACCGGGTCGCCGCGCCGATCAGCCGCGCTCGCGGCTCGCGACCAGCGCCACCGCCTGCTGGTAGGCCTTGGCGGCGCCTTCGACGCCGGGCAGCGTCATCTGCAGGTTGTTGATGAGGCCGTCCTTGAGGCCATAGCACCAGCCGTGCAACGTGACCTTCTGACCGCGTGCCCAGGCGTCCTGCATCACCGTGCTCTGCGAAATGTTCATCACCTGCTCGATGGAATTGAGCTCGCACAGCGCATCGTGGCGCCAGGCCACGGGCAGCGCCTCGAGCAGTTCGCGGTGCTTGTCGCGCACATCCTTCACATGGCGAATCCAGTTGTCGACCAGGCCCATGCGCAAGTCGTTGAGCGCGGCCAGCACGCCGCCGCAGCCGTAGTGGCCGACCACCATCAGGTGTTCGACATGCAGCTGGTCGACTGCGTACTGGATGGTCGACAGGCAGTTGAGATCGCTGGGCACGACCACGTTGGCGACATTGCGGTGCACGAAGATCTCGCCCGGCTCCAGGCCGGTGATCTGGTTGGCCGGCACGCGGCTGTCCGAGCAACCTATCCACATGTAGCGCGGCTTCTGCTGCGACATCAACCCCGTGAAAAACCCGGGTCGGTCATGCTCCACCTGGGCAGCCCATGCGCGGTTGTGAGCGAAAAGTTCTTCAATGGAGGTAGTCGTCATGTGGATTTCCTGGTGATCAATGGACAGGCGCGGGGCGTTCAGCAGGTTTCGGAAAACAATTCGCGACCGATGAGCATGCGGCGAATTTCGCTGGTTCCCGCGCCGATTTCATAGAGTTTCGCATCCCTCCAGAGGCGACCCAGTGGGTAGTCGTTGATATACCCATTGCCGCCATAGATTTGCACGCCTTCGCCGGCCATCCAGGTCGCCTTCTCGGCACACCAGAGAATGACGCTGGCGCAGTCCTTGCGCACCTGGCGAACATGCTCGGTTCCCAGCAGATCGAGGTTTTTAGCAACCGTATAGGCAAAGGAACGGCCGGCTTGCAGCACGGTGTACATGTCCGCGACCTTGCCCTGGATCAGCTGGAACTCGCCAATGCTCTGGCCGAACTGCTTGCGGTCATGGATATACGGCACGACCGAATCCATCACCGACTGCATGATGCCCAGCGGCCCGCCGGTCAGCACCGCGCGCTCATAGTCGAGGCCGCTCATCAGCACCTTGGCGCCGTTGTTCAGGCCGCCAAGCATGTTCTGCGCCGGCACTTCGACGTTCTCGAACACCAGCTCGCCCGTGTGGCTGCCGCGCATGCCCAGCTTGTCGAGCTTCTGCGCCACGGAGAAACCTGCCATGCCCTTCTCAATCAGGAAGGCCGTCACGCCGCGCGCGCCCATCTGCGGCTCGGTCTTGGCATAGACCACCAGCGTGTCGGCATCGGGGCCGTTGGTGATCCACATCTTGCTGCCGTTGAGCAGGTAGTAACCGCCCTTGTCCTCGGCCTTGAGCTTCATGCTGATCACGTCCGAGCCCGCGCCCGGCTCGCTCATTGCCAGCGCGCCCACATGCTCGCCGCTGATCAGCTTGGGCAGGTACTTGCGCTTTTGCTCGTCGCTGCCGTTGCGGTTGATCTGGTTCACGCACAGATTGCTGTGCGCGCCATACGACAGGCCCACCGAAGCGCTGGCCCGGGAAATCTCCTCCATCGCCACCATGTGTGCGAGGTAGCCCATCTGCGCTCCGCCCCAGGCCTCGGGCACGGTGATGCCGAGCACGCCCAGCGCGCCCATCTTCTCCCATAGATCCATGGGGAACTGGTCGCTGCGATCGATCTCGGCGGCACGCGGAGCGATTTCGCTTTGCGCGAACTCGCGCACGGCATCACGCAACGCATCGATGTCTTCGCCCAGCTGGAAGTTGAGTCCTGGAAGATCCGTCATGGCTTGTCTCCTGTTGGAATATCTGATTACGTTTACGTAAACGTCAATTATGAATTATTTTTGCCCATCCACCTTGTCCAAAAGCTGACGTGCCTCGTTTTCATGCTCGCGCACTTCATCCAGGTTCATCTGCAGATCGGCCATGCGGTCCTCGAGTTGCTGCCGGTGCTGGCCCAGCACTTCGAGAAACTTGCGCAATTGCGCTCCGGTGTCGCGCGGGCTGTCGTAGACATCGATGATGTCCTTGGCCTCGCTGAGCGACAGGCCCAGGCGCTTGGCCCGCAGCGTCAGGCGCAGCCGGGTGCGATCGCGCGCGCTGTAGATCCGGTTGCGCCCCGCCGGCCCGGTGCGCTCGGGCTGCAGCAGCCCCATGTCTTCGTAGAAGCGCATGGCGCGCGTGGTCAGGTCGAACTCTTTGGCCAGGTCGCTGATGGTGTAGGTGATGGGCATACAAAGGTATGGGGGAGCCGCGCAGGTGACATGCAGGCGTGCACGAGTCCCTAGAATGCAAAAGGTGACGTTTACGTCAACGTTAACATAACTCGGTGCGCACCATGAACCTGCTTGAACATGAAATCCACTACCCTCTCGCGGATGCCATGCCGCAGGCGGGCAGCTGCCTGGAAGTCGCCCCGGGCGTCAAAT
Organism: Comamonas sp.; assembly: GCA_037968595.1. Classification (GTDB taxonomy): domain Bacteria; phylum Pseudomonadota; class Gammaproteobacteria; order Burkholderiales; family Burkholderiaceae_C; genus Comamonas. The sequence continues at coordinate 3,301 of JBBKVU010000059.1, read as the reverse complement.
GGATTCGGATGGGCCTGCCGTTCGCGCTCAACCATATCAACCTCTGGCTGCTGCGCGACAGCTTCGACGACGGCGCGGGCCCGCGCGAAGGCTGGACCGTGATTGACTGCTGCGTGGCCAGCGACAGCAGCCGCGCGCAATGGGAACAGATCTTTGCCGAGCAGCTCGAAGGCCTGCCCATCGTGCGCGTGCTGGTCACCCACATGCACCCCGACCACATCGGTCTGGCGCACTGGCTGTGCAGCCGCTGGCAGGCGCCGTTGTGGATCAGCGCCACCGACTACCATGTGGCGCTGGTCGCCTGCAAGCCGCCCGCCAGCCACAACCTAGAAGGTGGCGCGCGCTATGCGGCGTTCTATCAACGCCATGGTCTGGACGACCCCGAGTTCCTGCAGCATGTGCTGCAGCGCACGGCCTACTACCCGCAGCTCGTGCCCGACATTCCCGACAGCTTTCGCCGGCTGATGGACCGTGATCGCATCCAGATCGGCACGCAGACCTGGGAGTGCATTGCCGGCTACGGCCATGCGCCCGAACATATGGCCCTGTACTGCGCCGAGTTGCAGGTGCTGATCAGCGGCGACATGGTGCTGCCGCGCATCTCCACCAATGTCAGCGTGCACGCCAACGAACCCCAGGGCGACCCGCTGGGCTGGTTTCTCGACTCGCTGCAGCGCTACCTGGCGCTGCCCGAGGACACCCTGGTGCTGCCCTCGCACGGCAAGCCTTTTCAAGGCCTGCACACGCGCATCCGCCAGCTGCAGGACCACCACGCCGAACGGCTGGATGAAGTGCGCGCCGCCTGCGCGTTGGGCGCAACCAATGCCGCCAAGGTGATGCAGGCCATGTTCCGCCGTCCGCTCAACCCGCACGAGCAGACATTTGCACTGGGCGAAGCCCTGGCCCATTTGAACTACCTCTGGCGCCGCGGCGAGCTTGCGCGCCACGACCGCGACCAGCGCTGCACCTTCACTTCAGCAGCGGCATGACATCGGCTGCCCGGCCACGCAATCCGCACGCCGGCAGCGGGCTATTTGCTGCGGAAAGCCTGCGGGCCAGCCCGCAGGCGCCTGGCAAGGCCGCAGCGCACAATATGCGGACCTAGAATCGGGAACTTGCGCAACGCTACGGCTTTGCCCACCAACAGCTCCCCATCACGTCAGCAAAAATGAAACGATTGCCAACCCTTGTCGAAGGCCTGGATGAGATCCTCAACGGCGGATTGTTCGAGGGCGGAGTTTATATCTTCGAAGGGCCTCCAGGTGTGGGCAAGACAACCCTGGCCAACCAGATCGCGTACACCCTTGCCAGGCGCGAGAGCCGCACGCTCTATGTGACCATGCTGGCCGAATCCCATGCCCGCATGCTCCAGCACATGGAGCAGCAGATCTTCTTTGACCAGCAGGAAGTCAGCGCCAAGGTCTTCTACGTCAGCGGCTACCGCGAACTGGAACAGGGTGGACTCAAAGCCGTCGTCGGGCTGCTGCGCGGCGAGCTGGTGCGCCACCGGCCCTCGCTGCTGGTGATCGATGGCCTGGTGGTCGGCAGCCTGGGCTCCATGACCAATGATGCGGTGCGCCAGTTCGTGCACGAACTGCAGAGCCTGGTGAGCGCCATGTCCTGTACCGGTCTGGTGCTGACCAGCGGCCATGGCAATGCCTTGAGCGCGGAGCAGACAATGGTCGACGGCATCTTCGCCTTCGAGGACCACGGCTTTCACTGGCGCGCGGAGCGCCGCATGCAGGTTCGCAAGTTCCGCGGCAGCCAGATCATCCGCGGCCAGCACAACTTCTGCATATCGACGCAAGGCCTGCAGTTCTTCCCGCGCCTGGAAAGTCTTCCGCTGGGCGACAGCAATGTGAAGCTGGGCAGGAATGTGCTGTCGACCGGCTTGGGCGCAATCGACGATGTCCTGCAAGGCAATGGGCTCTTCGATGGCAGTGCTTCGGCAGTCATCGGGCACACTGGTACCGGCAAGACGACGCTTGCTTTGGCGTTTGCCGCGGCGTCCAATGCCTCCGCTCCTGGTCTGATGCTCACCTGCACGGAATTCGGTGGCGATTTGCGCCGGTTTGGCACCGACATGGGCCTGGGCGTCGAAGCCGCCATGGCATGCGGCGCACTGGTGATCAAGAATTTGGGGCAGGAGGACGAATCAATGGATGAGATGGGTCACAAACTGCTGCGCCTGGTCGACGAACTCAAGATCCGGCGGCTGGTTGTGGATGGCCTCGCGGGGTTGGCCGACACGCTGGCATTCCCGGAGCGCGGCTACCGCTTCCTCGGCCGGCTGCTTGTCGAACTGCGCCGGCGTGGGGTAACCTCTCTTTTCACCGTCGATCCCCATGCCCTGGCCGTGGCGGCCGGAACGCCGCTGGCGGATGGCGTCACAGGCTGGTTTGACAATGTCTTTGCCTTTGAACCCGTGGCTGCGACTGAGCGCAAAGTGAACCAGCGCATGCTCACACTGACCAAGGTCCGCGGCGGCAGCGCCTCGCGGACTTCGGTGGATATCCACGTTTCGCCCCCCCGGGCCGATGAACCCCTTACTGCCGAAGAAAGATCATCTCCATGGAAATGATCCTGGTCGTCGAAGACGAATATGGAAACGCAGAGATATTGCAGCTTTTACTGGAAGCGGAAGGCTATCGGGTGGCGGTAGCGTCCAATGGCCAGGAAGCCCTGGACATTCTGCAGAACGGCGAAAAGCCCTCACTGATACTTTCGGATTTCATGATGCCGGTCATGAACGGCGGCGAGCTGGGTCAGGCCTTGAGCCAGGACCGGATGCTGAGCCAGATCCCGTTCATCTTCATGAGCGGTACCAGCCAGGATATCGTGCGGCGCGCATTCAGCGGCTACGATGCGTTCTTGGTCAAACCCATTGAATTCGACTCGCTGCTGCTGGTCGTCAAGCGCCTGCTTGCACAAGCACCTCAGGCCGCCAACGGGCGCGTGGAAGAGTCGATGCGCCACCTGCTCAAGGGCATACACATGCCCAGCCGTGATTGAGACAAGCGGCAGAACATAGTAAACCTGTAGGTATTTGGACCACAGCCCATTCCCTTGCTTGCAGGCTGCCAGATTAGCCCACCAAACGAAAAGAGAGCGCGCAGCGCTCTCTTTTTTTGGTCTTCATGGAAGTCCGGTTGTTCAGCCGGAAAAAACAAAACCCCCAGGCCTTTGGGGCGCTGGGGGTTTGCTTGCTGTAAGAGCCTGACAATGACCTACTTTCACACGGGAACCCGCACTATCATCGGCGCAAAGTCGTTTCACTGTCCTGTTCGAGATGGGAAGGAGT
>JBBKVU010000058.1:0-2582 GCA_037968595.1 Comamonas sp. | reverse complement strand
TCGTCGGCCTCGCCCACTACCTCGAAGCGATCGCTGAGCGCGCTGCGCATGCCGGCGCGCGTGTAGTAGAAAAGGACGCTTGCATGAAACTGCACGGAAGCATTGCGGTGGTCACCGGTGCCGCCTCGGGCCTGGGTAGGGCCTGCGTGGAGATGCTGCTGGCGCAAGGCTGCAGCGTTGCCGCCATCGATGTGGCGCCGGCGGCGCCCGGCGACCCTGGCGCAGGCCCGGGCCTGCTGCCGCTGACCGGGGACGTGGCCAGTGCGCACGACATGGAGCAGGCCTTTGCCACCACTTGGCGCCTGCTGGGAACGCCCAACATCCTGATCAACTGCGCGGGCGTGCTCGGGCCGGCGCGGGTGTTCACGCGAGACAAGGCGACGGGGCGGGTGCTGCCCCGGTCGATGGACGCGTTCCGGCGGGTGATTGCCATCAACCTGGTGGGCACGTTCAACACCATCCGCCTGTTTGCCCAGGGCCTGAGCCAGGCCGGCGCGGTGCACGACGACGAGGATCGCGGCGTGATCGTCAACACCGCATCCGTCGCCGCCTATGAGGCCTTGTCGGCGCAAGCCGCCTATGGCGCCTCGAAGGCCGGCGTGGCCAGCATGACGCTGCCGCTGGCGCGCGAACTCGCACGCTACGGCATACGCGTGGTGGCGATTGCGCCGGGAACGTTCGAGACCGGCATGTACGAGGTCGTGCCCGACCATACGCGCCGCACGCTGATTGACGATGTGCCGTTTCCCCGGCGGCCCGGCCGTCCGCAGGAGTTCGCGCACATGGCCAAGGCCCTGATAGAGAACGCCATGATGAACGGCAGCGTGGTGCGGCTCGACGGCGCGGTGCGCATGCGCGAGCCCGCGCGTCGCTGACGCGCGTCGCTGAACGCACGTCGCTGAACGCACGTCGCTGAACGCGCGTCGCTGACGCGCGTTGTTGACTGCAACCCCAAGTCCTCCCTTTTTTCACATTGCCATGACCGAGTCCTCTTGCATTGACGACCATGCCACGCGCATCGAGGCGCTCTACCAGGACCGCCTGGTGCCCTGCTATGCCCACAGGCCCGCCCATCTGGATGCCATGTTCCGCGCCGCGGCGCAGCGCCGCCCCCAGGCGCAGGCGCTGGAGGAGGGGGAGCGCCGCATGAGCTATGCCGAGTTGGACCGCGAGGTCGGCCGTGTGGCTGCCGGCCTGGCGGCACTGGGCACGGCCCGGGCAGACCGGGTCGCGCTGTGGCTGGAAAACCGGCTGGAATTCGTCGTCATGCTGCTGGCCATCTGGCGGCTTGGCGCGATTGCCGTGCCCATCGGAACCCGGCAAAGCGCGGCCGAGCTGGAGTACATGCTCAACCAATGCGGTGCCTGCGGCCTGGTCTTCGAGAGCACACTGGCCGAACGTCTGCCCGCGTCGGCAAGCACCCCGGGCCTGCGCTGGAAGGTGGACTGCCACGACAGCGGCATGACCGATGCGCGCGCCCAGGCCGCGGCGGCCGCGAGCCTGCCCTACGAGAGCCTGCCCTACGAGAGCCTGGCGCGGGAGCCCGGCATCCAGGCGCTGGCCGCCGACTTCAGCGATCAATCCGCGGCCTGCATCATGTACACCTCGGGCACGACCGGCCATCCAAAGGGCGCGGTGCTGTCGCATCTGGCGTTCTTTCACACGGCCCGGCATTACGTGCACCGCTTCGGCTATGGCGCCGATGACCGCATGCTGCTGGTGATTCCCGCCAGCCATATCTCGGGCCTGCTGGCCGCCATCGTCGTCACGCTGCAGGCGGGCGGCTGTCTGGTATGCCTGCGGCATTTCAATGCCCAGCAGGTGCTGGCCGAAATGGAAGCCAGGCGCATCACGGCCACCGTCATGGTGCCGGCAATGTACAACCTGTGCCTGCTGCAGCCTGAGGTCGCGACGCGCGATCTCTCGGCCTGGCGCATAGGCCATTTTGGCGGCGCGGCCATGCCCGAAGTCAGCATCGAGCGGCTCGCCCGGGCACTTCCAGGGCTGGCGCTGTACAACGGCTTTGGGGCCACCGAAACCACGTCGGCGGTGGCCCTGACCGAGCGCGGTGACGCCGCGCGTTTTCCGGATTCCGTCGGGACGCTGGTGCCTTGCGTGGACATCCGCGTGCTTGATGCCGACGGCCATGAAGTGTCGCCCGGTGCCGCGGGCGAGCTGTGGATACGCAGCCCGGGGAATGCCATCGGCTACTGGGACCAGCCCGAAGCCACGCGCCAGGCGTTTGTGGCCGGCTACTGGCGCTCGGGCGATATCGGCAGCGTGGATGCTGCCGGCTATCTGCGGGTTTTCGATCGCATCAAGGACATGATCAATCGCGGCGGCTACAAGGTCTATTGCGTGGAGCTGGAAAACTGCATCCAGCGCCACGCAGGCGTGCTGGAAGTCGCCGCCGTTGCCAGCCCCTGCGAAGTGCTGGGCGAGCGCATCCATGTCTTCCTGCATGCGCTTGGCGCCATCGATGCGGACAGCGTGCGGCAGCTGTGCCGCAGCCAGCTTGCGGACTACAAGACGCCCGACTTCATCACCGTCAGCACCATGCCGCTGCCGCGCAACCTCAATGG
>JBBKVU010000057.1:0-2787 GCA_037968595.1 Comamonas sp. | reverse complement strand
GCTGTGCACGGCGCTGGCGCTGGCCTGGGATGAAGACCAGGCCCCGTACCCGCCGTTCACGCTGGTCAACCAGGCCGTGGAGGCCGCCAAGCGTGGCCCGGCGCAGCGCCAGGCAGCGTTCATCAATGCCTGCCTGCGGCGTTTTCTGCGCGAGCGCGATGCGCTGGTGGAAAAGACCGATGCCCAGCCGCAGGCGCTGTGGAACCACCCGCAGTGGTGGATTGCCCGGCTGCAGCAGGACCACCCCGCGCACTGGCAGCAGATCCTGCAGGCCAACAACCGCCATGCGCCGATGACGCTGCGCGTCAACCGGCTGCAGGCCACGGTCGCGCAATACCAGCAACAGCTGGCGGCGCAGCAGATGGGCGCGACGCCCGTGGGCGAAGACGGACTGGAGCTGGCCCAGCCGCAGCCGGTGCAGGCCTTGCCCGGCTTTGCGCAAGGCCAGGTATCGGTGCAGGACGCGGCCGCGCAGATGGCCGCGCCGCTGCTGCTCCAGGGCCTGGACATGTCGCAGCCGCTGCGCGTGCTGGACGCCTGTGCCGCACCGGGTGGCAAGACCGCGCATCTGCTGGAATATGCGGGTGCGAACTCCGCGCTGCAGGTTACGGCGCTGGAGATCGATGCCGAGCGCAGCGAGCGCATTCACGAGACGCTGGCGCGCGTGGGGGTGAAGGCCCAGGTGGTCGTGGCCGATGCCTCGCGCCCCGATCAATGGTGGCAGCAGGCCAGCGGCGGCGCGCAGTTCGACGCCATCTTGCTGGACGCGCCCTGCACGGCCTCGGGCATCGTGCGCCGCCATCCCGACGTGCGCTGGCTGCGCCGCGAAAGCGACATCGCCCAGCTCGCGGCCATACAGTCGCGCCTGCTCGACACGCTGTGGCCGCTGCTGCGCGATGGTGGGCGGCTGCTGTACTGCACCTGCTCGGTCTTCAAGGCCGAAGGCGATTTGCAGGTCAAAGCGTTCCTTGCACGCAACACTCAGGCACGGCTGCTGCCGTCACCCGGTCATTTAATTCCCGGCAATGCGGCGCAAACCGTGGCTGTCCCGGACAATCAACCGGGTGACCATGACGGATTCTTCTACGCCCTGCTGGAAAAAGCCCACTGAGAGCGCTGCGCTCGCAGGTGCCTGGTGCGTGCGCTGGCCGCACCTGCTGCTGGCCTGTCTGCTGTGGTTCGTGGCCTGTCTGCCCGGCGAAGTCCGCGCGCAGAGCGGGGCGGCCATCACCCAGATGCAGGTCGAGCGCACGCCCGAAGGCATGCTGCTGAGCGCGGCGCTGGCCTTCGATCTGCCCGAGCATGTCGAGGATGCACTGCTCAAGGGCATCACCATGCATTTCGTGCTGCAGGCGCAGGTGCTGCGCGAGCGCTGGTACTGGTCCGATCTGGAGATGGCGCAATCCGCGCGCTATCTGCGCCTGAGCTATCAGCCGCTGACGCGCCGCTGGCGCCTGCACACCTCTTCCACGCCGTTCACCGGTTCGGGCCTGGGGCTGGCGCTGTCGCAAACCTATGACGATCTGGCCGAAGCGATCAGCGCCATGCAGCGCATCGCGCGCTGGACGATTGCCGAAAGCGGCCAGGTGCCCGACGACATGCCGGTCACGGTGCAGATGCGCTTCGGCCTGGATCTGTCGCAGCTGCCGCGGCCGCTGCAGATCGGCGCCTTTGGCCGTTCGGGCTGGAACCTGCAGATGACGCAGAGCCTGCGCCTGGCCGGCGGAGGCCAGCCTTGAGCATGCAGGACCTGCAGGACGCGCAGCTGCCGGTCTCGCGTCTGTCGCGCTCCGCTCGCTGGGCGCTGGGCGTGGGCGTGGCGTTGATGTGCGCCATCGGCCTGGTGCTGATGTTCCTGCTGGCGCTGGCCACCAACAACCGCGAAGTCTACGAACGCAACTACAACTGGCTGTTCACGATGAACGTGCTGGTCGCCGCGGTGCTGCTGGGCCTGCTGCTGTGGGGCGGTGTGCGGCTGGCACTGCGTCTGCGGCGCGGGCGTTTCGGCAGCCGCCTGCTGCTCAAGCTCGCTGGCATTTTCGCGCTGGTGGGGGTCGTGCCCGGGCTGCTGATCTATGTGGTGTCCTACCAGTTCGTTTCGCGCTCCATTGAAAGCTGGTTTGACGTCAAGGTCGAAGGCGCGCTGTCCGCGGGCGTGAGCCTGGCCAGCGTGACGCTCGATACCGTGGCCAACGACATGGCGCACAACACGCGCACCGCCAGCGAGTCGCTGTCCAAGGTGCCCGATGCCGCAGCCGGCTTCGAGCTCGAACGCATACGCGAGCAGCTCGGCGCGCTGGACGTGGTGCTGTGGAGCGGCTCGGGCAAGGTGCTGGCCAGCGTCGGCCCCTCGAAGTTCGATCTGCTGCAGCCCGACAAGCCCAGTGCGCAGCAGATGCGCGCGGTGCGCGAGCAGCAGGTGGCGGCGCGCATCGACGGGCTGGACGATGTGTCGACGGTCACCGATCCCGCGGCGCTGGAGCGCATGCTCGAGGCGGTGCGCGTGCGCACGCTGGCGCTGGTGCCCAATCCGGCCGTGGGCCTGCTGGCCGAGCCGCGCTATGTGCAGGCCACGATGAAGCTGCCGATGGCGCTGCTGACCAATGCGCTGGCGGTGCAGGAAGCCCATCGCGAGTACCAGGAGCGCGCGCTGGCGCGCGAAGGCCTGCAGCGCATGTACATAGGCACGCTCACGCTGAGCCTGTTTCTGGCGGTATTCGGCGCCATCCTGCTGGCCGTGGTGCTGGGCAACCAGCTCGCGCGGCCGCTGCTGATGCTGGCCCAGGG
>JBBKVU010000056.1:0-8951 GCA_037968595.1 Comamonas sp. | reverse complement strand
GAGGTATCCATGCCCGCTTCAAAGTCCCCGAAGTTGCCCAAGTCTGCCGTTGGCCCCGCTGCAAAAGCCGAAAAATCTGTGTCTGCAACCGCAGCTGCCAAGGCCGTGTCCAAAGCACGGGCCAAGACCGTAACATCTGCGACCCCAACAGCGACTGAGCCCCCAGACGCTGCCAAGAAAGTCAAATCCGTGGCCACCAAGACCTCTGCTGAACTCATCGCCGCCGCTGACGCCCTGCTCGCGGCTGCCGCTCCCGCCAAGCGCGGCCGCAAGCCCAAGGCTGCGGCCGAAGACGGCGCCGAACCCGCCGTGAAGAAAGCCCCTGCGGCCAAGAAGGCAGTTGCTGCTGCCGACAAGACGCCGGCCAAGCGCGGTCGCAAGCCCAAGTCCAAGGAAGACGGCGACGACATGGACGATACCGACCTGTCGGATATCGAGGCGGATCTCGAAGGCGAAGTCGAAGCGGTTGAAACCACGACCACGACGACCACCGAAAAGGTCAAGCCGCTGCGCATGAAGATCAGCAAGGCCAAGGAACGCGCCTTGATGAAGGAATTCGGCCTGGACGAAACCGTCCTGACCGAAGAAGAAATGCTGACCCGCCGCCAGCGCCTGAAGGCGCTGATCAAGCTGGGCAAGACCCGCGGCTACCTCACGCACGGCGAAATCAACGATCACCTGCCCGACAAGCTGGTCGATGCCGAAACGCTTGAAGACGTGATCTCCATGCTCAACGACATGGGTGTGGCTGTCTACGAACAGACGCCCGACGCCGAGACGCTGCTGCTGAACAACACCGGCCAGTCGGCAACCACCGAAGAGGAAGCCGAAGAAGAAGCCGAAGCCGCGCTGTCGACGGTCGACTCCGAATTCGGCCGCACGACCGACCCGGTGCGCATGTACATGCGTGAAATGGGTACCGTCGAGCTGCTGACGCGCGAAGGCGAAATTGAAATCGCCAAGCGCATCGAAGGCGGCCTGCAGGACATGATGCAGGCGATCAGCGCATCGCCCGCGACGATTGCCGAAATCCTCAATATGTCCGAGGAAATCCGCAGCGGCAAGGTCGTCATCTCGACCATCGTTGACGGTTTCTCCAACCCCAACGAAGCCGACGATTACGTGGCCGAGGAAGACTTCGACGAATTCGACGAAGAAGACGACGACGACGGCAAGGGCGGCTCCAAGGCGCTGACCAAGAAGCTTGAAGAACTCAAGAACGACGCCCTGTCGCGCTTCGACAAGATGCGCGAGCTGTTCGAGAAAATGCACAAGATCTACGACAAGGAAGGCTACGGCACTCCTGCGTACATGAAGGTGCAGGCTTCGCTGACCGAAGAGCTGATGACCATCCGCTTCACGGCCAAGACCATCGAGAAGCTGTGCGATCTGGTGCGCGCCCAGGTGGATGACGTGCGCAAGAAGGAACGCGAACTGCGCCGCATCATCGTCGACAAGTGCGGCATGCCCCAGGAAACCTTCATCAAGGAATTCCCGGCCAACCTGCTGAACCTCGAATGGGTGGTCAAGCAGGCCAATTCGAACAAGTCGTGGAGCACCATCCTCGAGCGCAACATTCCGCCCGTGCAGGAATTGCAGCAGAACCTGATCGACCTGCAGACGCGCGTTGTCGTGCCCCTGCCGGGCCTCAAGGACATCAACAAGCGCATGAACGACGGCGAACGTGCGTCGCGCGATGCCAAGAAGGAAATGATCGAGGCCAACCTGCGCCTGGTGATCTCCATCGCGAAGAAGTACACCAACCGCGGCCTGCAGTTCCTGGACTTGATCCAGGAAGGCAACATCGGTCTGATGAAGGCCGTGGACAAGTTCGAATACCGTCGCGGCTACAAGTTCTCGACCTATGCCACGTGGTGGATCCGCCAGGCCATCACGCGCTCGATTGCCGACCAGGCACGCACCATCCGGATTCCGGTGCACATGATCGAGACCATCAACAAGATGAACCGCATCAGCCGCCAGCATCTGCAGGAGTTCGGCTTCGAGCCCGATGCGTCCATCCTGGCCGCGAAGATGGAAATCCCCGAGGACAAGATCCGCAAGATCATGAAGATCGCCAAGGAGCCGATCTCCATGGAAACGCCTATCGGCGACGACGACGACAGCCACCTGGGCGACTTCATCGAGGACGGTGCCAACACCGCCCCCATCGATGCCGCCATGCAGGCCGGTCTGCGCGACGTGGTCAAGGACATCCTCGACGGCCTGACGCCGCGCGAAGCCAAGGTGCTGCGCATGCGCTTCGGCATTGAAATGTCCACCGACCACACGCTGGAAGAAGTCGGCAAGCAGTTTGACGTGACGCGCGAGCGCATCCGCCAGATCGAAGCCAAGGCCTTGCGCAAGCTCAAGCACCCTTCGCGTTCGGACAAGCTGCGCAGCTTCATCGACTCGCTCTAAGCCTCGCGCCTTCACGGCACGACACAAAGCCATCCTCAGGGATGGCTTTTTTCATGGGCGGTCGAGCACCCGCATGTCGCTTGTGCTGAAACGCCCTTCGACAGGGCGAACGCAAGTGCGGAGTTTGCCTTTCCTGCTCAGGGCGCGCGCCGCGGCACCACCAGATTGCCCACGGAAATCTGCACCGGCTGATCGTTCTGGTTGAAGGTCGTGGTGCGCAGCTTGACCAGGCCCTGCTCGGGGCGTGACTTCGAAGGCCGCACTTCCAGCACTTCGCATTCCACGCGCAGCGTATCGCCGGGGCGCACGGGCAAGGGCCAGCGCAGCTCGTCGAAGCCCGCGCCTATAATGCCGCCCGCGAGCTGGAATTCGTTGTCCACGAGCAGGCGCATTGTCAGGGCCGCGGTGTGCCAGCCACTCGCGGCCAGGCCGCGAAACAGCGTCGCGCGCGCGGCTTCGTCGTCGAGGTGAAAAGGCTGGGGATCGAACTCGGCGGCAAAGCTCTTGATGCGCTCTGCGTCGACCTGCAGGCGCGTGCTGCCGACAAAGCGCTGGCCCGGGGCGAGGTCGTCGAGATAGGAAACGCCGGTGGGGGCATCAGTGGCGGACATGGGAGGGCTCCTGGGCGCTGGGTGGAAGATCGAAGATCAGGCAGGTCGTGGTCGCATGCGCGTACAGCTTGCCGTCAGGGCCGACAATGCGCCCTTCGGCCGTGGCGACCTGGCGGCCCTGGTGTATCACCTTGCCTTCGGCGCGCACCAGCGGCACGCTGTCGCTCAAGGCACGCACCATGTTGACCTTGAGCTCCAGCGTGGTGAAGCCCTTGCCCGCGGGCAGCAGCGTGTGCACGGCGCAGCCCACGGCCGAGTCCAGCAGCGTCGCAAACCAGCCGCCATGCACGCTGCCCAGAGGGTTGTAGTGCTTGCGCTGCGGCCGGCCCTGGAAGACCGCGCTGCCCGGCTCCATGTGAATGGGAACGAAGTCCAGCGTCAAGCCTATGGGAGCGGGCGGAATATCGCCGGCAAAGATGGCCGCAAACAACTCCATGCCGGTCAGGCCGGCAATGGACGCCGGCGGCCTGGCATCGACATTCAGGCGCGCGCGCACTGCGGTTTCCTGCGCGTTCCAGCGCGCGACAACGGGGTCCAACTCCATATCCATCTGCGTCTCCTTGGCAAATAATTGCATATACAAGTGTTGCAAGTACAATATAGCAGATGAACACACCCCAAGGCTGTACCAATCTGAAGCTGCGCCAGCTGACCCGGCTGGTCACGCGCCACTACGACCACTACACCGCCGCCGCCGGGCTCAAGACCACGCAGTACTCGCTGCTGTCCCATGTGGAGAAGCTCGGCCCCATTCGCCCCGGCGATCTGGCGCGCAGCATGCAGATGGATGCATCGACGCTCACGCGCAACATGCAGCCGCTGGTCGCGCACGGCTGGCTCAGGATAGGCGCGGGCGAGGACGCGCGCAGCCGGCTGGTGGAGATCACCGACGAAGGACGCGCCAAGCGCATCGAAGGCAAGCGTGCCTGGAAGCTCGCGCAGCTGGCGCTCAACGAACGCCTGGGCGTCGAAAGCGTTGCCGCGCTGCACGAACTGCTGGATGCCGGCATCGCATGCTTCGACGATGACGCCGCCGCGCCATAGCGAAGCCAACCCCTGCGCGGCGCGGGCCCGGAGCGCGCGCCGCGGCCTCTCCACCCACCCCAGGAAATGCCATGACCGACAGCCGTTTGTTCCAGCCCTATACCCTTGGCGCGCTGACCCTTGCCAACCGCATCGTGCTTGCGCCGCTGACGCGCAACCGCGCGGCTGCAGGCCTGGTTCCCAGTGAGCTGGCCGCAGCCTATTACAGCCAGCGCGCGTCGGCCGGCCTGCTGATTTCTGAAGCCTCGCAGATCTCGCAGCAGGGCCAGGGCTACCAGGACACGCCCGGCATCTACACGCCCGCGCAGATCGCGGGCTGGCGCAAGGTTACCGATGCGGTGCACGCCAAGGGCGGCCACATCTTCCTGCAACTGTGGCATGTGGGGCGCATCTCGCATGTCGATCTGCAGGCCGGCGGTGCCGCTCCCGTCGCTCCGTCGGCCATCCGCGCCAAGGGCAAGACCTTTGTCAACAACCGCTTCGAGGAAGTCTCCGAGCCGCGCGCGCTCGAGCGCCACGAGCTGGCCGGCATAGTCAACGATTTCCGCAACGCCGCGGCCAACGCCATTGCCGCGGGCTTTGACGGGGTGGAAATCCACGGCGCCAACGGTTACCTGCTGGACCAGTTTGCCAAGGACGGCGCCAACCAGCGCAGCGACGACTACGGCGGCTCGATCGAGAACCGCGCGCGATTGATGCTGGAAGTCGCGACAGCCGTGGTCGGCGAGATCGGCGCCAGGCGCACGGGCATACGCATCTCGCCGGTCTCGCCGGCCAACGGCATCAGCTGCAGCGATGCCCAGGCGCAGTTCGACTACATCGTCGACGGCCTGGACGCGCTGGACCTGGTCTACCTGCATGTGGTCGAAGGTGCGACCGGCGGCCCGCGCGATGTCGCGCCCTTCGACTATGCAAGCCTGCGCAAGCGCTTCAGCAATACCTACATGGCCAACAACGGCTATGACCTGGAGCTGGCTTCGGCGCGGCTGGCCGCCGACCAGGCCGACCTGATTGCGTTTGGCCGGCCGTTCGTTGCCAATCCCGACCTGGTCGAACGCCTGAAGACCGGTGCGCCGCTGGCGGCGCTCGATCCCAAGACGCTCTACGGCGGCGGTGCGCAAGGCTATATCGACTATCCGACGCTGGCCGAAGCCGACGCGGTCGCCTGAAAAAAGGGCGCGACCGCGCGAACAGCGGCGCGCGCCGCGCGATGAAAGGCGCGCGCTCGCGCCTTTCAGTACGCCTTGAAGTTCGCGGCCACGCGCTGGTTCAGGTAGTCGCCTGCGGCAATCGGCGGGTACTTGCGACCCGGGCCTTCGATGATGGCATCGCGGTTGGCCTGGGCAAAGAACGCCATGCTGTAGCGCGGGCCCATGTACTCGCCGGGCAGCGGGTTCTTCACGCGGTGGAAGTTCGACGGCAGCTGGTCGTCGCTCCAGCGCATCAGCATGTCGCCGATATTGCAGGTGATGGCCTTTTCATCGGGCTCGACCGAAGTCCATTCCTGGCTTTCCATTTCCTTGCCCGGGCAGACCTGCAGCCCGCCCTGGCCCTGGCGCTGGAACAGCAGGCTCAGGCAGTCGAAGTCGGTGTGCGCGCCGGCACGCCACAGGCCCAGATTGGCCTGTTGCTCGGGGGGGGTCGCGAAGTAATGCAGCAGGCGCAAGGTGCTCTGGTAGCTGGCTTGCGCCGGATCATGGGCGCGCAGGAAGAAACCGTCGTCAAAGCCCAGCTTCCAGGCAAAGCACGACAGCACCTGCATCGCCACCTGCCAGCATTGGCCTTCGAAGGCCAGCATGGTGGCCTGGAAGCCGGCAAGCTCTGCCTCGCTGGGCCACAGGTTTTCCATGTGCGGGCGCGTGATCTGGTAGGACTCCTTCTGGTCGGGCGTTCCCGTCGACGGCCGCACCTGGGCGCGGCTTTCCCAGCCGACATTGAGCGCCTTCTTCAGCGGGTACTGTGCCTTGACGCCATCGGGCAGCGCGAAGAAGCGCTCGGTCATGGCAAACGCGTGGTGTACATCGTCCAGCGCAATGCCGTGGTTCACGACCTGGAAGAAGCCGACGTCGACGGCGGCGTCCCAGAGTTGCTCGGCAATCTCGACCTTGCGCGCGGCGAAGTCGGAAAGGTCGATGCGGCGGATTTCGCGGCGGCTGCTTTCCGAGCCCAGCGCGCCCATGCGCGTTTCCTTCTGCAGCTCGGTCAGGTCGTAGGTGGCGGTAGTCATGCGGTTCTCCAGAAGATGGAAGTGAAACAAAGGTCTTCCCGCTCCAGGCTTCAGCAATCCGGGCGCACTCGGGCGCGGTCCGGCAGTTCCTGAAGCCAGGGTGCGCACAGGCGCGTGCAGGCTTCAAGAGCAATTTCCGGCTGGCCAGGTCGCAAGGACTGCACAGTGAACGCTTCTACTCCTGGCACAAGCCAAGCAAGAACGGTGCCCGCCTGGCATGCAAAGTGCATGGCGCAGACTGCCGCAGCGATTGCCTGCGCTTCCCTCAACGCCGGAGACCGCCATGCCCGCACTGATGTTTGCCACCCCTGATTTTCTCGAAGACCCCACGCCCGTCGGCGATACCGACGGCCGCTATCTGCGCCAGGCAATTGCGCTGTCGAACACGGCGCGCGCGCGCGGCAACCGGCCGTTTGGCGCGGTGGTCGTCGATGCCGACGGCAAGCTGCTGGCCGAGGCCTACTGCAACACCACCGAGACCGGCGACTGCACCGGCCATGCCGAAACCAATGCCGTGCGCCAGCTGAGCCCGCGCGTGGCGCGCGAAGTGCTGGCCCAGGCCACGCTGTATTCCTCGGCTGAGCCCTGCGTGATGTGCGCCGGCGCGATCTTCTGGTCGGGCATAGGCCGCGTGGTGTTCGGCATCGATGCGCAGCGCCTGCGCGTGTTTCGCGGCGAGCATGCCGAGCAGCGCGACGCCGAGCTGTCGTGCCGCGACGTGTTCGCGGCCTCGCCGCACGAGATCGAATGCCTGGGCCCGACAATGATCGAGGAGGCCAGCCTTCCCCACATCGGTTTCTGGAAAACCTGATGCAGGCAGAATCGGCGACGTCGCTCTCCACCTGCCCGCCCATGATAGAACCCGAAGACAGTGCGCCCGCCGGCGCACTCACCAGCCGCGCCAAGCAAGGGCGTGAACGCATCCTGGGCGCAATCCGCGAGGCGGCGATTGCCGAGTTCAGCCGCCATGGCTTCAAGGGTGCATCGACCAAGGCAATTGCCGAGCGCGCGGGCCTGACCAAACCCCAGCTGCATTACTACATCAGCAGCAAGGAAGAGCTCTACGAGGAGCTGCTGTATTCGGTGCTCAACGGCTGGTCCAGCGCCTTTGTCTTCGATGTCGACAGCGACGACCCCAAAACCGTGCTCAGCGGCTATGTGCGCAAGAAGCTCGACTACGCGCTCGACAACCCGGGGCTGTCGCGCATCTTCACCAGCGAAGTGCTGGGCGGCGGGCGCAACCTGGGCAAGTACTGGCCCGTGGCCGTGAAGTCCACTCAGCAGAAGGTCGAGCTGATCCATCGCTGGATTGCCGAAGGCCGCATGCGCGCGCTCGACCCCACGGTGCTGCTGATGCAGATCTGGGGCATGACCCAGCACTACGCCGACTACGGGGTGCAGGTGCACATCATGCTGGGCCTGGCGCCCGATGAAGTCATGGACCGCGAACCCATCATGCGCGAGCTCACCACTTTTGTGCTGCTGGGCTGCGGGCTCGCACCAGAATAAGCACGGCCTGCACGTTCGCGGGCACCCGGGTCGCGCTGCCGCCCCGCTCAGAGAGGGGAGCAGGCTGGCACAGCATTTGCAATAGTTTGACCGATCGATCAAATCAAATGGTCAAACATGCAAATCACCGCCCCCACCGCCTCTTCCTCCGCCACAGAACACGCCTTTGAACTGGTGCTGGCGCGCAGCCAGCTACGCCTTCCCGTGGAGCCTGGCGAAAGCATCGCCGACGTGCTGCAGCTCGCCGGCATTGTCGTCGACACGCTGTGCGAGCAAGGCGTGTGCGGCACCTGCGTCACGCGCTGGCTCGATGGCGCGCCCGAGCACCGCGACAGCTGCCTGAGCGCCGAGGAGCAGCGCACGCATGTCGCGGTCTGCTGCGCACGCAGCCACGGCCTCACCCTCACACTCGATCTCTGAGGGGCCGGCGATGCGCGTTCTTGTGATCTATTGCCACCCGGTCGAGACCAGCTACCAGGCGGCCTTGCACACCGAAGTGCTGCTCAACCTGCGCAGCGCCGGCCATGAGGTCGACGACTGCGACCTCTACGCCGAGGACTTCAACCCGGTGCTCAGCCGCGCCGAGCGCCTGGGCTACCACGAGGTGCCGAGCAACCGCCTGCCGGTGCAAGGCTATGTGGACCGGCTGCTGCGCGCCGAGGCCGTGGTGTTCTGCTTTCCCACCTGGTGCTTTGGCATGCCGGCGATGCTCAAGGGCTTCTTCGACCGCGTGCTGATGCCCGGCGTGGCCTTTGACATCAGCGACCCGCAGCACGTCAAGCCCGCGCTCACGCACCTCAAGCGCATCTCGGCCGTGGTCACCTATGGCCGGCCGCGCTGGACCGCGCTGCTGATGGGCGACCCGCCGCGCAAGTCGGTGACGCGCTATCTGCGCCTGCTCACGGGCGGCAAGGCGCGCGTCGACTACCACGCCTGCTACCACCTGAACATCGCCACGCCGCAGCGCCTTGAGGCCTTCAAGGCGCGCGTCGGCGAGGCCATGGCGCGCTTTGCCTGAAGGACCCGACATGCTCCCTCCCCACGCTCCCGAACATCTGCTGGCCGCGCGCCTGCCGCACTGGCTGCTGCCCGACCAGTGGCCTGTGCATGGCGGCCAGCCCGCGCTGGCCGACCTGCAC
>JBBKVU010000055.1:0-15639 GCA_037968595.1 Comamonas sp. | reverse complement strand
GCGGTCGACCAGCGCCAGACGCGCGCCCTGCGCGGCGGCCAGCTCGGCCACGCGCTCGCCTATGCCCTGGGCCGCGCCGGTGATCAGCATCACCTTGCCTTCAAATGTCTTCATGGGCTGTCTCCGTTCAGGCCGCGAGCGCCTGGGTGGGGGTGAATTTCTCGTAATGGAAGTTCGCCGGCGTGATGCCCGCGGACCTGAAGTGCTGCTGCACCGCGTCCACCATGGGCGGCGGGCCGCACAGGTAGACATCGACATTGCCGCCGTGCAGCACCGCGGCCGGCATGTGCTGGGTCACATATCCCTGGCGCTCGTGCGCGGTCGCGGCATCGGCCACGCAGGTGCTGAACGTGAAGCCGGCAATGCGCCCGGAGTAGTCGACAAGCCTGTCCACCAGCACCAGATCCTGGTCGCGCGTGACGCCGTAGATCAGATGCACGGGCTGGCCCGTGCCCTGGCGCGCCAGCACTTCAAGCATGGAGAGAAACGGCGCCAG
Organism: Comamonas sp.; assembly: GCA_037968595.1. Taxonomy (GTDB): domain Bacteria; phylum Pseudomonadota; class Gammaproteobacteria; order Burkholderiales; family Burkholderiaceae_C; genus Comamonas. The sequence continues at coordinate 15,143 of JBBKVU010000055.1, read as the reverse complement.
GCCGGTGCCGCCGGCAAGCAGCAGCAGCGGCCGAGTCACGGCGCGCAGGTAGAAGCTGCCCAGCGGCCCGGTCATCTCCAGCGCCTGCCCGGCCTGGGCGGCCTGCAGCCAGGAGCTCATCAGCCCGCCCGGCACCTGCTTGACCAGAAAGCCCATGCGGCCCGCACCCGGCAGGGAGCTGAACGAGTAGGAACGGTGCTGGCCGCTGCCGGGCACGCCAATGTTGACGTACTGCCCGGGCAGAAACACCGGCGCCGCGCCCGGCACATCGAGCACCAGTTCATAGGCCGCGTCGCCCAGGCGCGCCACCTGCGCCACCGATGCCGCGAACTGCGCGGTGGCGGTCTTGCAGGCCGTAGACGACATGGGTACCGAGATCACGCAGTCGGAACGCGGCACCATCTGGCAGGTCAGCACCAGGCCCGCGCCGGCCTCGTCCGCGGTCAGCGCCTCGTCGATGTACTCGTCGCCCAGGTCATAGCTGCCGGCCTCGGCGCGGCACTTGCAGGTGCCGCAGACGCCGTCCGAGCAGTCCATGGGCAGGTTGATGCGATTGCGAAACGCCGAATCAAGCACCTTCTCGTTGGCGCCGCAGTCGATGAAGCGCGTGACTCCGTCCTCGAAATTCAGCGCAATGCGATAGCTGGTCATCGTCAATCCCTCCGCGTCAGATGTGATAGATGTCGATGACCTGGCGGATGTAGTCGTCCTTGAGGACGATCTTCTTGCGCTGGATCAGATAGCTGCCGTCCTCGGCCTTCTTCAAGGTCACGAAGATGGTGCCGAAGAACTGGTCGGTCACCTTGTAGCGGTGGCTCAGCGTGTGGAAGTTGTAGCGCACGTCCACCAGATCACCGCGCTCGTCGAGCTCCTCCACGTTGCTCAGCATGTGGCTGGTGCGCGGCTCGGGCATGGAGGCACTGGAGCGCTCGGTCTGGATGCGGAACACCCGGTCCTCCAGACCGTTGCGGTTGGGGTAGTAGATCAGCGAGATCTCGCTGTGCGGATCCTCGGTCAACCGGTCGTCGTCGTCCCAGGCGGGCATCCAGTATTCGGCTTCGGGCGCGTACAGCGCCAGCCAGGGCTCCCACTGGCGGTCGTCGAGGTAGCGCGCTTCGCGGTAGAGGAAGGCGCAGATGCTGGCGTGGTTGGCGCTCATGGCCGGCCTCCTTCGCGCTCGGCATTCACCGCGCGGCGCATGGAGTCGGCCCAGTAGTCGTGCTGGCACACGAACAGCCCTTCGTCCTCGCTGCGCCCGCCGCTGATCAGCGGCTTCATTCCCATGCGCTGCGCGTTCTCGTCGGCGCCCTGGACCCACAGCGGCGCTCCGCGGCTCAGGTCGTTCCACGGCGCGGCCCGGCCCGCATAGCCGGTCTGGCAGGAACGGAACTCCTCCAGATCGTCGGCCGTGCCCATGCCGGAGACGTTGAAGAAGTCCTCGTACTGGCGTATGCGCAGCGCGCGGTCCTCTGCGCTTTCGCCCCTGGGCGCAAAGCAGTAGATGGTGATCTCGGTCTGGTCCACGCTGATCGGGCGCGTGACGCGGATCTGCGTGGAGAACTGGTCCATCAGATAGACGTTTGGATAAAGGCACAGGTTGCGCGTCTGGCCGACGATGAAGTTCGCGGTGTCCTCGCCCAGTCGCTGCGCGAGTTCCTCGCGGCGGTGGTAGACCGGACGCACCTCGGGGTTCATGGTCTGGGTCCACAGCAGGATATGGCCATGCTCGAAGCCGTAGACCCCGCCCACGCTCTTGCTCCAGCCGTTGGCATCGACCGCCTTGGTGCCGCCGTCCTTGCGCCGGCCCATGGTCGCGGCGTAGTTCCAGTGAACCGAACTGACGTGGTAGCCGTCGCTGCCGTTTTCCATCTGCAGCTTCCAGTTGCCGTCATAGGTGTAGCTGGAATTGCCGCGCAGCACTTCCAGGCCCTCGGGCGCCTGGTCCACGATCTGGTCGATGATGACCCGGGTCTCGCCCAGGTAGTCGGCCAGCGGCAGCACGTCGGCGTTCAGGCTGCCGAACAGAAAGCCCTTGTAGCTTTCAAAGCGCGCCACCTTCTTCAGGTCATGCGAGCCCTGGGTATTGAACTGCACCGGGTACTCGGTGGTCTTCTCGTCCTTGACCTTGAGCAGCTTGCCGGTGTTGCTGAAGGTCCAGCCATGGAAGGGACAAGTGAAGCTGCCCTTGTTGCCGTGCTTCTTGCGGCACAGCATCGCGCCGCGGTGCGCGCAGGCATTGATCACGGCGTTGAGCTGGCCGTCCTTGCCGCGCGTGATGACCACCGGCTGGCGACCGATGGTGGTGGTGAAGTAATCGTTGATTGCCGGAATCTGGCTCTCGTGCGCGAGATAGACCCAGTTGCCTTCGAAGATGTGCTTCATCTCCAGCTCGAAAAGTGCGGGGTCGGTGAAGATGTCGCGGCGGCAGCGATAGACACCGCTGTCCTTGTCATCCTGCAGGGCCGAATCCAGCAGTTTTTCGACCTCAGCGTAGCGATCGGCTGATGCAGTCGTGTTCATGGGAGTTTCCTTGGGGTGAGTTCATCCGCCGCGATGCCCATCGCGGTCCGGTGGCTGCAGCCAGGCCCCGCAAGGGGCTGGGGACAAGGGCCGTTCAGGCCGCCAGGCGCGCGCGCTCGACGATCTGGTTGTCGACGCCGTTGACCAGCGCGCTGAGCGTCATGTCGAACGCGATCTCGGCAAACGGGCCGCTCAGGCCGTTGCGCTGGATGCTCTCTGCATCGCTGCGCTCGACCAGCGGCGGCACCAGGCCCTCACGGGTGGCATAGGCAAAGTCGTCGTAGACCAGCGGATCACCGTCGATGTTGATCTGCGTGGTCAGCTTGCGGTGGCCTTCGGCGCTGACGAAGAAATGGATGTGCGCGGGACGGTTGCCATGGCGGCCAAGCTGGTTGAGCAGCGCCTGGGTCGGGCCGTCGGGCGGGCAGCCATAGCCCACGGGAACGATGCTCTGGAAGCGATAGCGGCCCTGGGCATCGGTGACGATGGTGCGGCGCATGTTGAACGGCTTTTGTTCGCCGGTGGGATCGAAGTGCGAATAGAAGCCCTTGGTGTTCGCATGCCAGACTTCCACCGTGGCACCGGGCAGCGGCCGGCCGTCGGCGCCGTGCACCGTGCCGTGCATGATCAGCGTGTGGCCGTTGGCGTCGCTGCCGTCGTCCAGCCGGGCAAAGCCCTGCTCCACCGGCGCGCCGGCGACATACAGCGGCCCTTCGATGGTGCGCGGCGTGCCGTTTGCCACGCCCAGCGCAGCGTCTTCGGCATCCATGCGCATGTCGAAGTAGCGGTCCAGGCCCAGACCGGGCGACAGCAGGCCGGCTTCGCCGCGCGCGCCCAGCTGGTTCAGGTAGGCGACACCGGCCCAGTACTCGTCGGACGTGATGTCCAGGTCTTCGATGGCCTTGAACAGATCGCTGAGGATGCGGTGGATGATGGCCTTGGTGCGCGGATTGCCGCCCGCCTGGTCGAGGCCGCTGGCCAGGCGCAGAAAGTCCTGGACTTCGGGGGTATCAAAGATTTGCGTGTTCATCGTGGTCTCCTGGACATGGGTTTGTGGTGATCGAAAAGTCTTTGCCCGGCCCCAGGCTTCAGGCAAAGGTCGGGACGCTGACGCGCGTGCGGTCGCGGCGGAAATGGCGTACGCGGTCTTCGTCCAGCGCGATTCCCAGCCCCGGGCCGGCGGGAAGCGTCAGGTGGAAATCCTTGTATTCCAGCGGCTGGGCCAGGATTTCCTCGGTCAGCAGCAGCGGGCCGAACAGCTCGGTGCCCCATTGCAGCGCGCGGAAGGTGGAAAACACCTGGGCCGAGGCCATGGTGCCGAAGGCGCCTTCGAGCATGGTGCCGCCGTAGAGTTCGATCTGCGCCGCATCGGCAATTGCCGCCACCTGCTGCGCCGCCTGCAGGCCGCCCGACTGCTCGGTCTTGATGGCAAACACATCGGCCGCGGCGTTGCGCGCCAGGGAAAAGGCCGTTGCCGGGCCCATCAGCGATTCATCGGCCATGATGGCGATCGCGTACTTCCCCCTGAGCCGGGCCAGGGCCTCGGCGCTGGCCACGGGCTGCTCGGCCAGTTCGCAACCGGCGTCGACCAGGCCGGCCAGGCCGTACTGGGCCTGCAGCTCGGTCCAGGCCATGTTCACGTCGACGCGCACCACGGCCTGCTCGCCCAGCGCCTTGCTGATTGCCGCCACGTGGGCGATGTCCTCGCGCACCGGCTTGCGGCCGATCTTGAGCTTGAAGATGCGGTGGCGGCGCTGCGCCAGCATGCGCTGGGCTTCGTCTATGTCCTTTGCCGTGTCCCCGGACGCCAGCGTCCAGGCCACGGGCAACTGGTCGCGCAGACGACCGCCCAGCAGCTCGGACACCGGCAGGCCCACGCGCTGGCCGAGCGCATCAAACAGCGCCGTTTCCACGGCGCACTTGGCAAAGCGGTTCTCGCGTATGCCCTTGTCGAGCCCGGCCATCACGGCTGCCACGCGATTGGCGTTGGCGCCGAGCAACTGGGGCGTGAAATAGGTATCGATGGCCAGCTTCATGCCTTCGGGCGACTCGCCGCCATAGGCCAGGCCGCCTATCGTCGTGCCTTCGCCCACACCGACCGTGCCGTCCGCGCAGTGGATGCGCACCAGCATCAGCGTCTGGCCGCTCATCACGGTCATCGAGAGCTTGTGGGGACGTATCGTCGGCAGGTCGACCAGCATGGTCTCGACCTTTTCAATGGCCACGGGCGCGGCAGCGACAGCGGCGGGCTGCGAGAAGCGGGATGAATGTTGCATGCCGCTATTGGAATCCGCGCCCCCGCCAGCGCGCCAACACCAAATGCATCTAGTTCAATATCTTTTTCGTATAATCCGGATGACATTCATTGGAAAACAATGACTTACGCGGCACTTATCCGCTACTTATATCGTTTACCCTTATGGATTTACGCCAGCTGCGCTATTTCGTCGCCGTCGCCACCACGCGCAATTTCACGCGCGCCGCGGAGCAGATGCATATTGCCCAGCCACCGCTGAGCCGCCAGATCCAGCTGCTCGAGGAGGAGCTGGGCGTGCAGCTGGTGCTGCGCAACAGCCGGCCCGTGGCGCTGACCGAAGCCGGCAGGCTGTTCTACGAGCAGTCGCTGCAGGTGCTGCAGCGTGTCGAGCAGATGAAGACCGGCGTACGCCAGGCCGGCCGCAACCTGCGCCAGTCGATCTCGATAGGCTATGTGGGCTCGACGCTGTACGGCGGCCTGCCGATGCTGGTGCGCATGTTCCGCCGCAAGTACCCCGACACCGACGTGCACCTGGTGGACCTGGGTTCGGTGCAGCAGATCACCGAGCTCAAGTCGGGCCGCATCGACCTGGGCTTCGGCCGTATCCGCACCCGTGACACCTCGGTGGCACGGTCGGTGCTGCGCGAGGAAAGGCTGGTGCTGGCGCTGGCGCCGAGCTCGCCGCTGGCCGCGCGCAGCGGCCCGGTGCGGCTGTGCGAGATCGCCAACCAGCACCTGATCGTGTTTCCCAAGGAGCCGCGGCCCAGCTATGCCGATCATGTGCTGGGCTTGCTGCACGAGCAGGCCGTGCCGCTGGCGCAGGTGCATGAAGTTCGCGAGCTGCAGGCCGCGCTCGGGCTGGTCGCCTGCGAGATGGGCGTGTGCATCGTGCCGGCCGCCGCCCGGCTGCGCTCCGACCTGGTCTACCGCCTGATCGAAGACGAGCAGGCCACCTCGCCCATCATCCTGAGCCACCGCCTCAACGACGACTCCTGGTACATCCCGGCGATCAAGGAACTGATTGCGCTGATGTATACGCAAAATCCCCCCTGGCTGGATTTCCAGACCAATGCCTTCCCCAGCGCGAAGGCGGCGCCCGCCGAAGACCAGGAAAGCCCGCCGGCGCGCCCGCTCAAGCCGCGCGGCAGGAAGAAAACCGGCACTTGAATCCACCGCCCGGCGGACCGCCTCGCTCAGTCGCTGACCAGTGCGCGCATCCAGTCGGGCAAGGTGCAGGCCTTGCCCAGCGCCGCATCGACCCAGATCACGGTTGCGCCGCCGGCCGCGCAGATCACGCCCGGCTGGCTTTCGCGCTCTATCGTGCACCAGCTCTCGAAGGTGCAGCGCCCCGGGTCGCTGACATAGGTGGTCAGCAGCAGCTGGTCGGGATGGGCCAGCTGGTGGTGGAAGTTGCAAAAGGCATTGGCAATCACCGGCCCCTGGCCTTGCGGCGCCGGCTGACAGCCGATGGCGCACATCCACTCGATGCGCGCCGTCTCCATATAGCGAAAATACTGGCTGTTGTTGACATGGCCCATCGCGTCCATGTCGCCCCAGCGCACCGGCAGACGCAGTTCATGCACCCGTTTCTTGATTTGCGGAATTTCAATTTTCATTCGATATCCTGAGGTTTCGCCATGGCGCCAAGCATCGCAGGGATGGCGGGCGCGAGCCGCCGCGCAGGCGACAACGTCCGCAGAAAAAATCCGAGGTGACAGGAACGCGCGCGCGCTGCGCATAGAATCAGCCGCTGCTGGAGCGCGCCCGGCCGAGGTGCGCCGCCTTACGCCTACCCATCTGAATCAAAAAGAGACGCCCGATGACAAATGATGAAATCCTGGCCCAGTACGGCCCCCGCGAGGCCATGGAATACGACGTGGTCGTGGTCGGCGGCGGCCCCGGCGGCCTGTCCACCGCCATCCGCCTGAAACAGCTGGCGGCCGAAAAAGGCCAGGAACTGTCGGTCGTGGTGCTGGAAAAAGGCTCGGAACCCGGCGCCCATATCCTCTCCGGCGCGATCATGGACCCCAAGGCCCTGACCGAACTCATCCCCAACTGGAAGGAACTCGGCGCGCCGCTGAACCAGCCCGTGACCGACGACGCCATGGTGTTCCTGGGCGAGAAGTCGTCGATGCGCACGCCCAACATGCTGCTGCCGGCCTGCTTCCAGAACCACGGCAACTACATCGTCAGCCTGGGCAACGTCGTGCGCTGGCTGGCCGAGCAGGCCGAAGGCCTGGGCGTGGAAATCTTCCCCGGCTTTCCCGCGGCCGAGGTGCTCTATAACGAGGACGGTTCGGTCAAGGGCGTGGCCACGGGTAACATGGGCGTGGGCAAGGACGGCGAACCCACGGGCGACTTCCAGCTGGGCATGGAACTGCACGGCAAGTACACGATCTTTGCCGAAGGCGCGCGCGGCCACCTGGGCCGCCAGCTGATCGCGCGCTACAAGCTCGACGAAGGCCGCGACCCCCAGACCTACGGCCTGGGCGTCAAGGAACTCTGGGAAATCGACCCGGCGCGCCACCAGCCGGGCTTTGTGCTGCACACCGCGGGCTGGCCGATGAAGTCCGACACCTACGGCGGCGCCTTCCTGTACCACATGGAAGACAACAAGGTCACGCTGGGCTTCATCACCGGCCTCGACTACTCGAACCCTTACCTGAGCCCGTTCGAGGAAATGCAGCGCTGGAAGACCCATCCCAACATCCGCTACTACCTCGAAGGCGACGAAGCCAAGGGCATCAAGCCCGCCAAGCGCATTGGCTACGGCGCGCGCGCGATCACGGCCGGTGGCCTGCTGTCGCTGCCCAAGTTCGTGTTCCCCGGCGGTGCGCTGGTCGGCTGCGACGCGGGCTTTCTCAACGTCAGCCGCATCAAGGGCAGCCACGCCGCGATCAAGACCGGCATGCTGGCCGCCGAAGCGGCGTTCGAGGCCATCCAGGCCGGCCGCCAGGGCGACGAGCTGAGCAGCTACGTCACGGCATTCGAGAACAGCTGGCTCTACGAGGAACTCAACAAGAGCCGCAACTTCAAGGCCTGGTTCAAGAAGGGCCTGACCACCGCGACCATCATGAACGGCCTGGAGCAGTTCGTGCTGCGCGGCAACATCCCGTGGACGCTGCACCGCGACAAGCCCGATCACGCCTACCTCAAGCCCGCGGCCGAGTGCAAGCCCATCGTCTACCCCAAGCCCGATGGCAAGCTGACCTTCGACCGCCTGTCGAGCGTGTTCATCAGCAACACCAACCATGCCGAGAACCAGCCGGCCCACCTGACGCTCAAGGACGCCAGCATTCCCGTGAACGTCAATCTCGCGCGCTACGCGGGCCCCGAGAGCCGCTACTGCCCGGCCGGCGTCTATGAGTTCGTTCCCGACGAAGCCAAGGGCGGCGATTCCCAGCGCCTGCAGATCAACGCGCAGAACTGCGTGCACTGCAAGACCTGCGACATCAAGGATCCGACGCAGAACATCGTCTGGGTCACGCCCGAAGGCGGCGGCGGCCCGAACTATTCGGGCATGTGACCACAAGGGCCTGCACTGCAGGCCTTTTTTTCATGCGATACCGGGAGCGAACCGTGGAAACCACGGGGGTCGGACTCGTTCGCAAGCCGCCTGCGCTGCAGTAGACTTCGAACAGCGGCTTCGTGGCGCATCAGGCTGCGCAAGCACAACATTCATTCAGCGGTGGAGATACAAATGAAATTCCTGTCCTTGGCGCCTCTGGGCGCGGTGGCCCTGGCCCTGGCATCGATGACTTCGGTGCATGCCCAGCAGAAATCGGTGGCCGTGACGGCCATCGTCGAACACCCCGCGCTCGACGCCGTGCGCGACGGCGTGCAGGCCGCGCTCAAGGATGCTGGCTTCGAAACCGGCAAGAACCTCAAGTGGCAATACCAGAGCGCCCAGGGCAATACCGGCACCGCTGCGCAGATCGCACGCAAGTTCATCGGTGACAAGCCCGACGCCATCGTGGCCATCGCCACGCCTTCGGCCCAGGCCGTCATTGCCGCGACCAAGGCCGTGCCCGTGGTGTTCTCGGCCGTGACCGACCCCGTGGCCGCCAAGCTCGTCGCGAGCTGGGAGCCAAGCAAGGGCAACGTGACCGGCGTGTCCGACCTGCTGGCGCTCGACAAGCAGATGCAGCTGGTCAAGCAGGTCGTGCCCAACGCCAAGCGCGTGGGCATCGTCTACAACCCGGGCGAGGCGAACTCCATGGTCGTGGTCAAGGAAATGCAAAAGCTGCTGCCGACGCTGGGCATGACCCTGGTCGAAGCCGCGGCGCCGCGTTCGGTCGACGTCAGCAGCGCCGCGCGCAGCCTGGTCGGCAAGGTCGATGTAATCTATACCAACACCGACAACAACGTGGTTTCGGCCTACGAAGCCCTGGTCAAGGTCGGCCAGGATGCGAAAATCCCGCTGGTTGCTTCCGACACCGACTCCGTCAAGCGCGGCGCGGTCGCTGCCTACGGCATCAACTACCGTGACCTGGGCGAGCAGACCGGCCGCATGGTGGCGCGCATCCTCAAGGGCGAGAAGCCCGGCGACATCAAGCCCGAGGTGAGCACCAAGATGGAGCTGTTCGTGAACCCCGGAGCGGCCGAGAAGCAAGGCGTGAAGCTGTCGGACGCGCTGGTCAAGTCGGCCGCGCAGGTGATCCAGTAAACCACTAACCGGGTATAGCGCCCGGTGGGGGCTTCGATATGGCAGGTACCGTACGATGCACGGACCTGCCATTGTTTTTACCCAGCCCGCGGGCTGAACCGCACTCCCCATGTCATTTTTCTCATTTCTTGGCGCCATCGAGATTGGCCTGATCTTCAGCCTGGTGGCGCTGGGCGTCTTCATCTCGTTTCGGCTGCTGCGCTTTCCCGACCTCACCGTGGACGGCAGCTTTCCGCTGGGCGGCGCGGTCTGCGCCATCCTGATCTCCACCGGCACCAATCCCTGGCTCGCGACGCTGGCGGCGACAGCCGCGGGCGCGGCCGCGGGCATGCTCACCGGCTGGCTCAACGTCAAGCTGAAGATCATGGACCTGCTGGCGTCCATTCTGATGATGATTGCGCTGTACTCGGTCAACCTGCGCATCATGGGCGGCCCCAACGTGCCGCTGATCAACGACCCTACGCTGTTCACCATGCTGCAGCCCGAGGGCATTCCCGACTACGTCGCGCGCCCGCTGATCCTGGCGGTGATCGTGCTGATCGCCAAGCTGGCAATGGACTGGTTCTTCTCGACCGAACGCGGCCTGGCAATCCGCGCCACGGGCTCGAACGCGCGCATGGCGCGCGCCCAGGGCGTGAACACCGGCGCCATGATCCTGCTGGGCATGGCGGTCTCCAACGGCCTGGTGGGCCTGGGCGGCGCGCTGTTCGTGCAGACCCAGGGCGGCTCCGACATCTCCATGGGCATAGGCACCATCGTCATCGGCCTGGCGGCGGTGATCGTCGGCGAAAGCCTGCTGCCCTCGCGGCGCATCATCTATGCGACGCTGGCCGTGGTGATCGGCGCCATCGTCTACCGCTTCTTCATTGCGGCCGCGCTCAACAGCGACTTCATCGGCCTCAAGGCCCAGGATCTGAACCTGGTCACGGCGGTGCTGGTGACCGTGGCCCTCGTCATCCCGCAGCTCAAGCAGAAGCTGTCCAAGCGCAAGCCGCGATAAGTCGGTCGGAGATTCCATGCTGAGTGCAAAAGACATCGTTCTCACCTTCAACCCCGGCACGCCGATTGAAACCCGCGCGCTGCGCGGCCTGTCGCTGGAGATTCCGGCCGGCCAGTTCGTGACCGTGATCGGCTCCAACGGCGCGGGCAAGTCCACCTTCCTGAACGCCGTCTCGGGCGACCAGCGCGTTGACGGCGGCGCCATCGTGATCGACGGCCAGGACGTCACCGCCCTGCCGGTGTGGTCGCGCGCCGAGCGCGTGGCCCGGGTCTTCCAGGACCCCATGGCCGGCACCTGCGAAGACCTGACCATAGAGGAAAACATGGCCCTGGCCCAGCGCCGCGGTGCGCCGCGCCGGCTGGCGCGCGCCGTGCAGGCCAACATGCGCGAAGTCTTCCAGGAACGCCTGGCAACGCTGGGCCTGGGCCTGGAAAAGCGCCTGTCCGACCGCATAGGCCTGCTGTCGGGCGGCCAGCGCCAGGCCGTGAGCCTGCTGATGGCGGCGCTTCAGCCTTCGCGCATCCTGCTGCTTGACGAGCACACGGCCGCGCTCGACCCGCGCACCGCCGACTTCGTGCTGCAGCTCACGGCGCGCATCGTTGCCGAGAAGAAGCTCACGACCATGATGGTCACGCACAGCATGCGCCAGGCGCTCGACGTGGGCGACCGCACCGTCATGCTGCACCAGGGCCAGGTGGTGCTCGACGTCAGCGGCGAGGAGCGCAAGCGCCTTGATGTGCCCGACCTGCTCAAGATGTTCGAGAAGGTGCGCGGCGAAAAGCTCGCCGACGACGCCTTGCTGCTGGGCTGACTCCAAGCCCTGGGGGCGGCACTTTGCGGGTCGCCCTGGCCCTGGCTGGGCGCGGCGGCGCGGCCGGTGCATCGACATCCCAGCCCGCTGAAATCATGGTCCCGGCTGCAGCCCGCATTGTCGAGTGGCTTAGCGCAGGCGTTTAAATAGTTTTTATCTATCGAATATAATTTATAGATAGAAATTATAAAGGACTTATGATGAAGACCCGAATCCAGGTTGCGCGCAACCACGCGCTGATCGAAGCCGCGGCCCGAGGGTGCAGCGCGGACTTGGCCAAACTGGTGCGCGGCGGCGCGCAACTCGATGGCGTCGAGCAAGGCGGTACGCCGTTGATCGCGGCCACCATCAACAACCAACTGGAGGCGGTCGAGACACTGCTGGCGCTAGGGGCGCGGGTCGAAGTCGCCGACGAACAAGGCAAGACCGCGATCACGCATGCCATCAACCAGCGCCTTCCGGGCGTTGTCCAGCTGCTGGTGCAAGCCGGGGCAGATCTCAACGCCAAGGACATCAGGGGCAACACGGCACTGACGCGTGCGGCCGGCAACCAGCAGCAGGACATCGTCGAGGACTTGATAGCACTGCAAGTGGACGTGAACCTCACCACCACCTCGGGAGTGTCTGCGCTGACGCGCGCCCAAAACCATAAAGGCATCATCCGCAGCCTGCTCGACGCCAAGGCGAATCTATCTCATGCGGCCAACAAGGATGCCCTGCCCCGTGCCGTCATCACTGGAAAATTCGAAATCGCGCAGATGCTGCTGCAGGCCGGCGTCAAGCCCGATGCCACCGACGGCGGCAGCCAGGCCGTGTTGACCCACGCCGTCGATCAAAAGAATGTCGACCTGGTGCGCAGCCTGATTGCCGCAAAGGCAGACCCCAACCACAGCGCCAACAAGCACGCGCTCACGTATGCGCTCGGTTCGCGCAACCCCGAGCTGCTGCAAGCGCTGATGGAAGCCGGCGCACGCCCCGATTTGAACAGCCTCCCTGGCAAGAAGGCGGTGATTGTCGCCTTCGCGCTTGGCAAAGCAGACGCCGTCGCGCAATGGTTTCCTGCCTCTGCGGATGCCCCCGACGACACGGCCTGGAACCCTTTGCCCGATGCCGTTGCGTCGGCCAGTGCGCAGATCATCGGCATTCTGCGCGACGCCGGGTACAGCATCCATTTACGCGCCGATTCCGGTCATACCCTGCTGATGCTTGCAAGTCAGCTGGGAAGGGCGAGCATCCTCGACAGCCTGCTGCAGCCGCGCAATGGCCAGGCCGGCGCCGACCCCAACGCCCAGGCGGACCTAAGCGGCAAGACCGCGCTGATGTATGCCGTGGAGAAGAAATGCACCGACACCATGAAACACCTGCTGGCCGCGGGCGCCGACCCGAGCGCCGTCGATCACGCGGGCCGCAGTGTGCTGGAATATGCCGATCAATGCCCGAATCCCGCGCACAAGAACGCCATGCAGTCCATGCTTGTGGAAGCGATTGCCGCGCGTGCGCTGGCGTTCGCCGGGCAGTTGCAGCTTGCGGACACCGGCGACGACGATGCTCTCCACCTACAGGACGGGGATGCCATCGATAGCGATTGCAGCTGTGACGACCTCGACGGGCAGGCATCGACGCACTGGCACAACCTGATGAACACCATCGATGAAAGTCCCATGATCGTGGAGTAGAGCGACTGTGCAATATCGTCCCCGCCGCGCTTCCCGATCATCTGCACGCGCGGCTCCTGGGGCTTGGCCGCCTTGACGCTTTAGCTTTTCTACAGCGGCTTCAGGTTTTTGTGAAACGGCGCCCCCGGGCGCGGGCAAATCGCGCACAATGCCGTCTTTCCGGGCCGCGCCAGTGCGGCCTTTTGCGTTGCTGCCTTGCGCACAGCGCAGCGGAACACAGGAACTCCAAGCTATGAGCGACCACGCTTCCCCCTCCACAGCGCCGGCTGAATCCGGACTGCGCCGCAGCCTCAAGGCGCGCCATCTGTCGATGATTGCCATCGGCGGCTCCATTGGCACCGGCCTGTTCGTGGCTTCGGGCGCAACCATTTCCCAGGCCGGCCCCGGCGGCGCGCTGCTGGCCTATATGGTTGTCGGCCTGATGGTCTATTTCCTCATGACCAGCCTGGGCGAAATGGCCGCCCACCTGCCGGTGTCGGGCTCGTTTGCGACCTACGGCGCGCGCTACGTCGATGAAGGCTTTGGCTTCGCGCTCGGCTGGAACTACTGGTACAACTGGGCGGTGACGATTGCTGTCGACCTGGTTGCGGCGCAGCTGGTAATGGCCTACTGGATACCGGATGTCAACGGCATGGTCTGGAGCGCGCTGTTCCTGGCGCTGATGTTCGGCCTGAATGCGATCTCGGTCAAAGGCTTTGGCGAGGCCGAATACTGGTTTGCCGCCATCAAGGTGGTGACGGTGATTGTCTTCATCGGCCTGGGCCTGCTGATGGTGCTGGGCATACTGCAAGGCGGCGCGCCCGAGGGCCTGTGGGGCAACCTCGCCAACTGGACCGTGGGCGACGCGCCGTTTGCCGGCGGCTTTGCGGCGCTGATCGGCGTGGCCATGATTGTCGGCTTCTCCTTCCAGGGCACGGAGCTGATCGGCATTGCCGCCGGGGAGTCGGAAGACCCGGCGCGCAACGTGCCGCGCGCGGTGCGCAAGGTGTTCTGGCGCATTCTGCTGTTCTATGTGTTTGCCATCCTGATCATCAGCCTGTTGCTGCCCTACAACGACCCGCAGCTGCTGCGCAACGATGTGAGCGACATCAGCGTCAGCCCGTTCACGCTGGTGTTCGAGCGCGCCGGCCTGCTGTCGGCCGCGGCCGTGATGAATGCCGTGGTGCTGACTTCGGTGCTGTCGGCCGGCAACTCGGGCATGTATGCCTCGACGCGCATGCTCTACACACTGGCCTGCCAGCGCATGGCGCCGCGCATCTTCGCGCGCGTCAACCGCAACGGCGTGCCGCTGATGGCGCTGCTGGCGACCACGGCCGTGGCAGCGCTGTGCTTTCTGACCAATATCTTCAGCCCCCAGGCGGTCTACATCTGGCTGCTGAACCTGTCGGGAATGACCGGCTTCATTGCCTGGCTGGGCATTGCCATCAGCCACTACCGCTTTCGCAAGGGCTATGAAGCCCAGGGCCTGAGCCTGGCGGCCCTGCCCTACCGCGCGGCCGCGTTTCCGTTCGGGCCGATCTTCGCGTTCGTGCTGTGCCTGGTGATCACGCTGGGCCAGAACTACCAGGCCTTCATCCAGGAGCGCATCGACTGGGGCGGCGTGGTGGCCACCTATATCGGCCTGCCACTGTTCCTGCTGATCTGGCTGGGCTACCGTCTGGTCAAGGGCTCGCGCATCGTTCCCTACAGCGAGATGAAGGTCAAGGCCGAGCTTTACTGAGTTCACAGCGGCAGGCGCAGGTAGCGATAGGCGTTCTGCCAGAAGAACCGCTCGCCATGGCCCGCGTAGGCGGGCTTTTCCATCAGCCCCAGCCAGAGATCGAGGTACTGGCGGGTGCGCGTGACCACCTCGGGCATGTGCCAGTCCGAGCCATAGGCCATCTTGTCGAGCAGCTCGAAGGGCCGGCCCGCGGCGCTTGCCGCCTGGCGCGCGCGCTGCAGGTTGGCATCGAAGCGCGCGACGCCGCCCTCCTCCAGCAATTCGGTCAGGTAGCCGACTTCGCAGTAGACACGCGGATAGGTGGTGCACAGCTCGCTCACGATGCGCGCGAAATTGTCTTCGTGCTGCCACTCTTCATCGGAACGCGCCTGCCAGCCGGCCGAATGCAGCGCGCCGTTGTCCAGCCGCCCGCCGCCCGCATGGCCCAGGCACAGCCGCAACGCGTGCCAGCGCGGCTGCCCGAGCAGCGCCTGCCAGTGGCGCGGATGGGCAT
>JBBKVU010000054.1:0-3091 GCA_037968595.1 Comamonas sp. | reverse complement strand
GCCGCGCCGGCGCACGCCTGCTGCGCCTCACAGGCCATCTGCTGCACGGGCTGTGGATCATCTTCACGCGCTTTCCGCGCCTGTCGGTGGAGCAGCGCAATGCCCATGTCCAGGCCTGGGCGCGCGGCCTGCTGCCGCGCGTGGGCGTCGAGCTGCAGGTGCAGGGCACGCCGCCGGCCAACGGCCCGGTGCTGCTGGTCGCCAACCATCTGTCGTGGCTGGACATACCGGTGCTGCATGCGGCGCGCCACTGCCGCTTCATTTCCAAGGCCGATGTCGCGTCCTGGCCGGTGCTGGGCACGCTGGCGCGCGCCGCCGGCACGCTCTATATAGACCGCGGCTCGCGCCGCGACACGCTGCGCATGGTCAACGTCATGGCCCAGGCGCTGGCCGAGCGTGATGTGCTGGCCGTGTTTCCCGAAGGCACGACCGGCGAAGGCCGCGAGCTGCTGCCGTTTCGCGCCAACCTGATAGAAGCCGCGCTGCAGTCGGGCGCGCCCGTGCAGCCGCTGGGCCTGCGCTTCATCGACCCGGCAACGGGAGAAGACAGCGAAGCGCCCATCTATGCGGGCGACACGCCGTTGTGGGTTTCGCTGTGGCGCACGCTCAGCGCTCCGGCCCTCATTGCGCGTGTAACCTATGGCGAAGCGCAGACCGCGGACGGCCGCGACCGCCGTACCTGGGCACGCGACTTGCAAGCCGAAGTCGACCTTCTCCGGCGCGCTTAGTCGTTTTTCGCGCATGGGCATCGCGGAAAACCGCGATACCCTACGGGCCTGAAGACCCGGCGCAGCGCGCAGCAGTTGCGTTACCCTGCGCGCTGGGCTTTTTCACATCACAGCTACAGGTGCATCCATGAAAATTTCCCGTTTTTCCCTGCTGGCCCTGGCGCTTGCCGCGGCGACTACGGCCCATGCGGGCAAGACGCTAGACACCATCAAGCAGCGCGACCAGATCAGCATAGGCATCAGCAGCGGCGTGCCGGGCTTCTCCGCCGCCGACAGCAAGGGCCAGTGGAGCGGACTGGACGTGGACGTGGGCAAGGCGATTGCCGCAGCGCTGCTGGGCGATGCCAACAAGGTCAAGTGGGTGCCGCTGGTCTCGCAGCAGCGCTTCACCGCGCTGCAGTCGGGCGAAGTCGATGTGCTGTCGCGCAATACCTCGGTCACGCTGACGCGCGACGCGTCCATGGGCCTGGCGTTCACCGCCGTGGTGTTCTACGACGGCCAGGGCTTCATGGTGCCGGCCAAGACCAAGGTCACGAGTGCCAAGCAACTCAAGGGCGCGACGGTCTGCGTGCAGGCCGGAACGACCTCCGAGAAGAACATGACCGACTTCTCGCGCATCCACAAGCTCAACCTCAAGCCCGTGGTATTCGACAAGTTCGATGCCGCCAACGCCGCCTACTTCGCCGGCCGCTGCCAGGCGTACACGACCGACGCTTCGGGCCTGGCCTCGGTGCGCGCCAAGGAAGCCAAGGATTCGAAAGAGCACGTGATTCTCACGGACCTGATTTCCAAGGAGCCGCTGGGCCCGCTGGTGCGCCGCGGCGATGACGAGTGGCTGGCCGTGGTGCGCTGGGTGGTGCATGGTCTGGTCGAAGCCGAAGAGAACGGCATCACCCAGGCGAATGTCGACAAGCTCAAGCTTGATACCACCGACCCGACGATTGGCCGTCTGCTGGGCAAGACCGAGGACACCGGCAAGCTGCTGGGCCTGGACAAGGAATGGCTGGTGCGCGCCATCAAGGCCGTGGGCAACTACGGCGAGATCTACGAGCGCAACGTTGGCGAGAAGACGCCGGTCGGCCTGGCCCGGGGCAAGAACAAGCTCTGGACCGACGGCGGCCTGATGTACGCCTTGCCGGTGCGATGAGCGCTGAGCGCCCCGCACGCCTGATCCCGGCGCGGCCCGCGCCGCAGCGACCGCGTGCCGGCTGGTCCTGGCACCACCCGGCAACGCGGGCGCGTGTCTGGCAGCTGCTGGCGCTGCTGGGCGTGGTGGCGCTGCTCGGCTGGCTGGTCTACAACACCCAGGCCAACATGGCGGCGCGCGGCATACGCAGCGGCTGGGACTTTCTCGGCCAGACCGCGGGCTTCGACATCGGCGAGCAGCCGATTGCCTTCGAGTCCACCGACACCTACTGGCGCGCGTTTGTCGTCGGCCTGCTCAACACGCTGCGCGTGGCGCTCGCCGGCATCGTGCTCAGCACGCTGCTGGGCGCGCTGGTCGGGGTGGGGCGCTTTTCGCGCAACCTGCCGGTGCGCGCGCTGTGCCGCGGCTATGTCGAGCTGTTTCGCAATGTGCCGCTGCTGGTGCAGCTGCTGGTGTGGTATCTGCTGCTGGTCGAATACCTGCCCGACACCACCGAAGCCTGGACCTGGGGCCAATCGGTGTTCCTCAGCAAGTCGGGGCTGGTGCTGCCTTTCCCCGTGCACGGCGCCGACGGCTGGCACTGGAGCATTCCGGCGATCGACGGCTTTGCCATTGACGGCGGCGCGGCGCTGTCGCCCGAATTCCTGGCCGTGCTCGCGGGCCTGACTTTCTACACCGCGGCCTTTATCGCCGAAGTCGTGCGCGCCGGCATTGCCGCCGTGCCGCGCGGCCAGATCGAGGCCGCGCAAAGCATTGCCCTGAGCCGCTGGCAGACGCTGCGCCTGGTGACCGGGCCGCAGGCGCTGCGCGTGATGGCGCCGCCGCTGACCAACCAGTATCTGAACCTGACCAAGAATTCCTCGCTGGCCGTGGCCGTGGGCTACCCCGATCTGGTGTCGATTGCCAACACCAGCCTCAACCAGACCGGCCGTGCGCTCGAATGCATTGCCATCGTGATGGCCGTCTATCTCACGCTGTCGCTGGCCACCGCGCTGCTGATGGGCCGGCTCGACCGCCGCGATCTCGCGCGCCAGGAGCCATGAGCATGCAGCCCTCCGAGACGATTCCTGCGCGGCCCGCTCCTCCCAGTTCAGGCGGCTTGCGCGCCTGGGTGCGGCGCGAGCTGTTCGGCAGCTGGGTCAGCGCGCTGACCACGCTGGCGCTGCTGGCCTGGGCGCTGTGGGCGCTGCCCGGCGCGCTTGACTGGCTGCTGTGG
>JBBKVU010000053.1:0-3110 GCA_037968595.1 Comamonas sp. | reverse complement strand
ACGACAGCCTGCGCGCGCGCTCCGCGGGCGCGGGCGGCGAGTTGACGATACGCACGGCCGCGGCCACGCACAACGAGGAGCACTTTGCGCGCCTGCTGGCCGAGCATCTGGCCAAGGTGGAGCTGCTTGCACCCGCGGGCGAACTGGAGTTGCTGGCCGATGCCGTCGAGCCGCTGCAGGAGCAAAGCCGCTCGCTGATTCCCGACCCGGCGCACCAGGGCGCATCGGTGCGGCTGGCGCTAGAGCGCATACAGGCGCGGCTGGGCGAAGACTGCATACGCCGGCCGCAATTGTGTGCCGATCACCGCCTGGAGTGGATGCAGCAGTGGTCCGCCGAGGAGCCGCGCCGCGGCAACCGGACCCAGCCTTTGCATGCGCTGCCGCTGCCCACCTGGGTGCTAGACAAACCGCTGCGGCTGATCGAGCGCGGCAACCGGCCCATCTACCAGGGGCCCTTGCAGCTGCTGCTTGGCCCGGACCGCGTCGAAGGCGGCTGGTGGGACCGTGAAGTCGACCAGACCGAGCCGACGCGCAATGTGCAGCGCGACTACTGGCTGGCGATCAGCCCGCATGCGGGCCTGCTGTGGGTCTTCCAGGCGCGCCTCGCGGGCGATGAAACCGCCTGGTTTCTGCATGGCCATTACGGCTGAGTGCAGACCATGGACAAGCTGCTGCCCGAATATGCCGAGCTGCGCTGCATCTCGAATTTCACCTTCCTGCGCGGCGCCAGCAGCCCCGAGGAGCTGGTGGCGCGCGCCAGCAAGCTGGGCTACAAAGCCATTGCCATCACCGACGAATGCTCCCTGGCCGGCGTGGTGCGCGCCCATGTCGCGGCCAAGCAAGAAGGCATGGCGCTGCTGCTGGGCGCGCAGTTCTGCATACAGCCGCGCGATGCCAGTGAGGCGGCGTTCACTCTGGTGGTGCTGGCGCAAAACCTCAACGGCTACGGCAACCTGTGCCAGTTCATCACCAAGCTGCGCCGCGCTGCGGAAAAAGGCACGTACTTTCTGGATCTGGACAGCATCAACGGCGCCGAACTCGAAGACTGCCTGGTGCTGCTGTGCCCCGAGCGCACGGCCAGCGACGCCCAGCTCGAAGCCATGGGCCGCTGGACACTGACGCATTTCACCGGCCGCTGCTGGATAGGCGTCGACCTGGTGCGGCGCATCGATGACGAGATCTGGCTGCACCGC
Source organism: Comamonas sp. (assembly GCA_037968595.1). GTDB lineage: Bacteria > Pseudomonadota > Gammaproteobacteria > Burkholderiales > Burkholderiaceae_C > Comamonas. Next base: position 1,917 of record JBBKVU010000053.1, on the reverse strand, counting down.
ATGCGCGCGCTGTCGGCGCTGACGGCGCTGCCGCTGGTCGCCGTGGGCGACGCCCACATGCATGTGCGCTCGCGCAAGCCGCTGCAGGACGTGCTCACCGCCACGCGCCTGGGCAAGCCGCTGACGGAATGCGGCTACGCGCTGCTGCGCAGCGCCGAGCGCCATCTGCGCAGCCGGCTGCGCCTGGCCCAGACCTTTCCCCTCGATCTGATGGCGCAGACGCTGCAGGTCGCCGCGCGCTGCAGCTTCAGCCTCGACGAGCTGCGCTACCAGTACCCCGAGGAAGTCGTTCCCGCGGGGCATACGCCCGAAAGCTATCTGCGCCAGGCGACCTACGAAGGCGCGGGCCGGCGCTGGCCGCAAGGCATTTCCGAGAAGGTGCAGGAGCAGATCGAGCGCGAACTGGAACTGATCTGCGAGCTCAAATACGAGCCCTACTTCCTCACGGTCTACGACATCGTGGTGTTTGCGCGCTCGCGCAATATCCTGTGCCAGGGCCGGGGCTCGGCGGCGAACTCCGCGGTCTGCTACTGCCTGGGCGTGACCGAAGTCGACCCGGATCGCACTCGCGTGCTGTTCGAGCGCTTCATCTCGCGCGAGCGCAACGAGCCGCCCGACATCGACATCGACTTCGAGCACCAGCGGCGCGAGGAAGTCATACAGTACCTCTACACCAAGTACGGCCGCGACCGGGCGGCGCTCACCGCCACCGTGATCTCCTACCGCCCGCGCTCGGCCGTGCGCGATGTCGGCAAGGCGCTGGGCTTCGAGCTGGCCACGCTGGACGCGATTGCCAAGGGCCAGCAATGGTTTGACGGCAGCAGCATCCGCCTGGAGCGCTTCGAGGAGCTGGGCATGGCCACCGACACGCTGGCCGTGCAGCAGCTGATCACGCTGACCGAGCAGCTGATTGGCTTTCCACGCCACCTGTCGCAGCACACCGGCGGCTTTGTGCTCACACGCGGACTGCTGTGCCGCATGGTGCCGGTGGAAAACGCCTCCATGGCCGAGCGCACCGTGATCGAATGGGACAAGGACGACCTCGACGCCGCCGGCCTGCTCAAGGTCGATGTGCTGGCGCTGGGCATGCTTTCTGCCATCCGCCGCGCGCTGGATTTCATCAGCCGGCGCCGCGGCTATGACTTCAGCATGCAGGACATTCCCGCAGAAGACCCCAAGACCTACGACATGATCTGCCGCGCCGACACCATAGGCGTGTTCCAGATTGAAAGCCGCGCGCAGATGAGCATGCTGCCGCGCCTGCAGCCGCGCAAGTTCTACGACCTGGTGGTCGAAGTCGCCATCGTGCGTCCCGGCCCCATCCAGGGCGGAATGGTGCATCCCTATCTGCGCCGGCGCCAGGGCCTGGAGCCCGTGACCTACCCCAACGACGACCTGAAAGAAGCGCTGGGCCGCACCATGGGCGTGCCGGTGTTCCAGGAACAGGTGATGCAGATCGCGATGATTGCCGCCGGCTTCACCGCAGGAGAAGCCGACGGCCTGCGCCGCGCCATGGCCGCCTGGAAGCGCAAGGGCGGGCTGGAAAAATACCGCGACAAGCTGGTCGGCGGCATGCTTGAACGCAAATACGAAAAGGCGTTTGCCGAACAGATCTTCGAGCAGATCAAGGGCTTCTCGGAATACGGCTTCCCAGAAAGCCACGCCGCCAGCTTTGCGCTGCTGGTCTATGCGTCCAGCTGGATCAAGCGCCACGAGCCCGCGGCCTTTCTTGCCGCGCTGCTCAACAGCCAGCCCATGGGCTTTTACTCGGCCAGCCAGCTGACGCAGGACGCGCGCCGCCATGACGTCGAGGTGCGCCCCGTCGACGTGATGCACAGCGCCTTTGACTGCACGCTCGAAGATATCGAGCACCGGCCCGCCGTGCGCCTGGGCCTGCGCCTGATCGCCAGCCTGCGC
>JBBKVU010000052.1:0-3750 GCA_037968595.1 Comamonas sp. | reverse complement strand
GGCCGGGGCGGTGTCGAAGAAGCGCACGTTCTCGCGCCGCGGCAGCCGGGCGGCGGCGCTGGGCCGGCAGTAGACGCCCGTGGTCTGCACCGCATAGACAAAATGCGCGTCGGCCCGGGCATCACGCGCCTGCACCGCCTGCCAGCGCTGCGCATCGCTCGCATAGTGCGCTGTGTCGGGATGGATGGGATGCATACGGATTCCTTCAAGAACGGAGACTGGCTGCACGATAGCGCTGAATTCGGGCGCAAGCACTCCGTATCTTGCGGTGGAATTCTGGGGGTTTTGGGATCTCCCTGATGCGGGTGCGGGGCGGGGGCTGCGGGCCGCGACAATGCGACTGGAACGCGGTTATCGGTTCATGCCGCTGCGAGTCATCCTTGGCATTTGGCCCTTTGACAGACCCTAAAAAGGTGGTTCAAATAGATCGATTGCTCAGAAAGGGTCGACCTGGCAAGACCTGGCAAGAACCGTTCGTGGTGAGCCTGTCGAACCATGAGCGGCCCGTCCTCATGAATGAAGCGCAGGCCGTTCATCCTTCGACAAGCTCAGGACGAACGGGAGCGCAGGCCCGCTGCTTCTTCTTGATGCATTGCGAGACCTCGGCCCGCTCACCAGGAACCGGACAGCCGTTCGTGGCAAGCCTGGCCGGGCGCGTCTAACCATGAACCACCTTTACTCAAGTCATAGAGAAGGACCCCAAGCCATGACCCCCAAGACCACCATCTGTCTCTGGTACGACGGCACAGCCGAGGAAGCCGCGAATTTCTATGCCCGGACCTTTCCCGACAGCGCCGTGCAACGCGTCTACCGCGCGCCCGGCGACTATCCTTCGGGCAAGAAAGGCGATGTGCTGACGGTGGACTTCACCGTTGCCGGAATTCCCTGCATGGGCCTCAACGGCGGCCCGGCGTTCAAGCACAGCGAAGCCTTTTCCTTCCAGATCGCGACCGACGACCAGGAAGAGACCGACAGGCTGTGGAATGCGATTGTCGGCAACGGCGGCCAGGAAAGCGAATGCGGCTGGTGCAAGGACCGCTGGGGCGTGTCCTGGCAGATCACGCCGCGCGTGCTGACCGAGGCCATTGCCGACCCCGATCCCGCCGTCGCCCAGCGCGCGTTTGCGGCCATGATGACCATGCGCAAGATCGACGTCGCCGCCATCGAGGCCGCGCGCCGGGGCTGATCCAGGTTTCAGGGCTTGACGCGGTAGTGGTAGCCGTAGACCGGCGCAAAGCCCAGGCTTTCATACAGCTGGCGTGCGCGTGCATTGGCCGCGGCCACCTGCAGGTCGGTATGCGTCGCACCCTGCCGGGCAGCCCATTGCAGCAGGCCTTGCACCATCTGCCGTCCCAGCCCCTGACCACCGTGTTCGGGATGGACCAGCACTTCGTACAGGCCCACCGCATCGCGCTCGAGCACCGCCAGGCCCCAGGCCAGCGACCGGCCTTCGCGCTGCAGCGACGCATAGGCGCAGACCATGCCTATGGACTCCAGAATCCGCCGGTGCGGCAGTTGCTGTTCGGGCGGGTGAACGCTGGCGGCGCAATAGCCTTCCAGCCAAGTCAGGGGCAGTGCCGAATCGAACTGCAGCTTGCAATCGGTGCCAGGCTGCGGGTCATCGGCCTGGGTTGCACGCTGCATCAACAGCGAGGGGTCGACGAGGCGATAGCCGCGTGCCTGCAGCAGCGCATCGACACCGCCATCGGCCAGCGGGCTCAGCCGGAAGATGCTGGGCAGTTGCTGGCGCGCATAGTGGTCTTCGATCTGCTGCAGCAACTGCGGCGTCAGCGTGGCGCCTGGCTGCAGCGCATTTGCCGAGTTGGCGCGCTTGGTGTAGCCGCCGGCGCTGCGCAGCAGCCAGTCGCCGGCCACGGCATTGCGCGGCGCCGGCCAGGCGTTGAAGCCGCGTTGTTCCAGCTGCTGCACGCTGGCCGCGCCCGCGTGGGGCAGGGGGCTGGACAAGGGCAGCCGGGTTTCAGGGAGAGCGTCGGGGGAGAAGGCGTGGTCCATGGGCAAGTGGGCTGCGCCACGGCGATCAGGCCGCGGTATGGCGTTTCAAAAAGGCCAGTACATTCTCGTTGAATTCCGCGGGCTTCTCGAAGTAGGCCGAGTGCCCGGCGCGCTCCACCACATGCAGCTCGCTGCCCTTGACCTGCTGTGCAAAGGCCTGCATCACTTCGACCGGCACCAGCGGATCCTCGCTGCCGACGACAAACAGCGTGGGGCAGGTGATGCCGCCCAGAGCGGCCATGGGCAGCAGATTGCGCGGCGCCATCAGGCTGGCCATGGCCGCGCCCCAGGCGGCGCTGTCAAACGCGTGGGCGCTGGGATTGAAATGGTTGATCTGCGCGTAGAGCGCGGCGCGCTCGGGGTGCTGTTCTATGAACCAGCGGCCCAGCGAGCGCTGCTCCACGGTCAGCGCCTGGGCCGTGGTCACGCGCCGCGCCATGGCTTCAAGCAGCGCGGGATGGTCGACGGTCAGCGAGGTGTCGCTGGCGACAAAGGCCCAGAGGCGCTCGGCATGCTGCAGCGCCAGGCGCACCCCGACCATGCCGCCCAGCGACTGGCCGATCACGGCCGCGCGCCCCACGCCTTCGGCGTCAAGCACGGCCAGCGCATCCGCGACAAACAGCGCAAACTCGAACTCGTCCAGCGGTGCGACGGAGCGGCCAAAACAGCGCAAGTCCATGGTGAGGCAGCTGAAATCGCGTGCGAACACCGGCAGCTGCTGCCACCAGGTCGCGGCGTTCGAGCCCGCGCCATGGCAAAACAGCAGGGCCGGGCCCTGGCCCTGGCGTTCGTAATAGATCTTGCGGCCGTGGGAAACAACAAAAGGCATGGCAGGCAGTGGTGGTGGAGTGAATTCAGTGGGCCTTGATGTTCAGGCTCTTGGTGAGCTGGGTCCAGCGCTGGGCGTCGCCGCGCACCAGATCGCTGAACTGCGCGGCGCTCATCGCCATCGGCGTCATGCCGTCGCTTTCGAGACGCGCGCGCAGCGCGGGCCGGGACAGGCTGGCTTCCATGGCGGCGTTGATCTTCTGCACGATGGCCGGCGGCGTGCCCTTGGGCGCGGACAGCCCGACCCAGGAACTGACGGTCATCTGCGGGAAACCCAGTTCCGCGAAGCTGGGCACATCGGGGTAGGCCGGGTTGCGCTGGGCCGTGGACACCGCGAGCAGCTTGAGCTTGCCGGCCTTGATGTGCGGGATGGCGGTGTTGGGCGGTACGACGATCACCGAGACCACGCCGCCGAGCACGTCCTGCAGCGCGGGTGCGCCGCCCTTGTAGGGCACATGCATGAGCTCGATGCCGGCGCTGCGCTGCAGCAGCTCGACCAGCAGATGGCCGGTGCTGCCCGCGCCCGAGCTTGCGTAGTTGATCCCGCCGGGCTCTTTCTTCGCCTTGGCAATCAGCTCGGGCAAGGAGTTCAAACCCGCATCGCTGCGCACCACCAGCCATTGCGCGGCCGCGCCTATGGAGCCGATATGGCTGAAGTCTTTGACGATGTCGAAAGGCAGGTTGTCATAGACGCCGGCCGCAATGGTGTTGACCATTCCCGTCATGGTCAGCGTATAGCCGTCGGGCGGGGCCGCCGCGCCCACCTGGGTGCCTATGATGTTGCCCGCGCCGGGCCGGTTCTCCACCACCACCGCCTGCTTGAGGATTTGCGCCAGCTCCTGGGCCAGCGGGCGCATGGTGGCGTCATAGGCGCCGCCCGGGGGCGTGGGCACGATCACGCGGATGGGG
>JBBKVU010000051.1:0-2778 GCA_037968595.1 Comamonas sp. | reverse complement strand
AGCAGGCCATGGCGCTGGCGGGCGCGCCGGCCATCGAAGCCCGGCTGGCGGCGCTGCTGCGCCAGCTCGAAGCGCTGTCGGCAGCCACGGCGACCGTCGCCACTGCGGAGACTGCGGTTGCCGACAGCAACTCCTGGCTCAAGGCATGAACGATCTCTCCCCTTCGATGGCGTTCGCGTTCAGCGCCCGGATGCAGGCGTTGGACCCCGAGCGCGCGGCCGGCAGCCTGCAGCCGCTGGAGCTGCTGCTCGATGACGGCCTGCCGCTGCGCGTGACGCTGCATCCCGACAACCGGCATTGGCTGATCGAGGCCGGCGCCTACGATGCCGTCGCCATCCATGGGCCGCTGCGTCGCAGCCTGGTCAGCACGCTGCTGCAGATCAACGGCGCGGCCCTCGAAGGGCGGCAGATCCTTTGCACGCTGGACCCCGGCGATCTGGTGGTGGTCATGGCGCGCTGTCCGGCCGAGGAGGGCGCCGACGCCGACGAATTCCTGTCCTGGCTCGAATACACGGCCGGCCAGGCGCGCCGTATCCGCAATGCCGTGCGCGCCATCGCCATGCATGGCGGTGACCTGGCCTGGCAGCCGGCGGCATCATGAGTATCGGCAACGTTTCCCCGGGCGCGGGTGGCGCGGCGCCGGCCGTCCAGTGCGCGGCGCCGCAGCGCACCGTCGTGCAGACGATCCACCAGGCAATCAAGAGCCTGTTCTCGGCCAGCCCACCTGCGCCGAAGCTGACGCCGCTGGGCATCTACACGCGCATGCAGGGCTTGCGCGGCGAACTTCTCGCGGCAATGGAGCGTTCCGCGGCTGGCGTGCCGGCGCACAGCCGCGAGGCCTTTGCGCAGCGCGCCGCTGCCATGGTCAATGACGTGCTGCTCGATTGCATGGGCTCGGTGGTCGACGAAAGCGCGCGCCGCGACCAGGGGAAGGTGAGGGCGGCGACCTTTCACAAGGCTGCGGTCAATGCGCGGCTCTTCGTGGGCCGGCACCTGCAGATCGCGCGCGAGATCGACCGGCAACGGCTGGACACGCCGCAGGTCCGGTGGGCGCGGGTGGAGAATCCCGGCGGCCCGCACCTGCCCAAGGTCGAGCGCATTGTGCTGCTGCGCGCGACGCCGCCCATCGAGTCCCTGGTGCTGCGCGGCGGCGGCGCGAAAGGCATAGGCAATCCGCCCGCGCTGCGCGCGCTGGAGAACCTGGGAAAGCTGGCGCAGCTGAAGAAAGTGGTGGGCACTTCCGCGGGAGCCTTGACGGCCGTGTGCCTGGCTTCGGGCATGTCGGCGCAGGCTTTCCAGAAGCTGTCGAGCAACACCAGGATGCTGTCCCTGTTGTCTTCGCCCGGCGATTTCAGGCAGCGCTATCCGCAAGTGCAGCTGGGCGCCATAGGCTTTGGCGCGGGCAAGGCGCTGGAGACGCTGGACCGGGCCTCGGCCAGTTCGGTCACGAACTACCTGCGCGCGCATTGGGAAGACGTGGTGGCGACGCCGCAGTGGAGCCGCCTGGCCGAGGCGGATCAGCAGCGGCTGGTCGGCCTGCGCGACCAGGACTTCGGAAAATCTCCGCGCACCGGGCAGATGATCACTTTCCATGATCTGCAGCTGATGCAGCAGCTCGCGCCGGCCCGCTTCAAGGAGCTGGTGCTGACGGGCTACAACACGGACACCAAGCAAACCCGTTATTTTTCCGCTGCCACCGATCCCGACATGCCGGTGGCGCTGGCCGGGCGGATTTCCATGAGCATCCCGGTTTTCTTCAAGGCGGTGAAGATGGAAGTCGACGGCCGGACGCAGTCGTTTGTCGACGGCGGCGTGGGCAGCAACATGCCTTCGGAAGCCATTCTGGAGGGCCTGCATGGCAAGGACATGCAGGAGGCAATGGCCAGGACGCTGCTCATGACCTATGACGAGGGCGGAGCGGCCTATTCCATACTGCATGGCAGCCCGGCCGAGCGCAGCAAGGCGGCGGGCGGCCTGCTCAGCCGCTGGACCAACGACAGGCTGGATGCCGAGAAAATCCACTTCTCTGGCGCCAACGTGCTGCCGGTGTTCCACGGAAAGCTCGGCACGTTCTCGTTCTCGGCTTCCAGGGAACAGGTGGAGCAGGCGCAGACCCAGTCCATGCTCAACACGCTGGAATACATAGAGGCGACGCTGGGCCAGGCATGGCATGAGCAGGTGACGGACGTGGCCGCGGCCGCGCGCCTGCTGTCGGACCAGGAGCAGCAGGCTTTCCTGCAACGCCATGGCGCCGATGGCGATGCGCTGCACGCGGCGCTGTGCCGGGAGATCCGCGCGCTGTCGCTGCCGCCGGCAACGGCGGTCGCTGCCGCCTCCTAGCCAGGCCGCCGTCCCGGGCGCGCACGATTGCCAGCGCGTGTTAGTGTTGCATGCCATTCTCACGGGAGCAGTCGAGCATGCAAGCGCAGACCCTGGCATTGAAACGGGCGAAACACCAGGCACTGGGCCTGCTGATCGCGGTCGCCCTGGTATTTGTCGCCACCAGCTTCATGGCGCCCAGTCTCTGGGTGCGCTGCGTGCAGGCCGTGGCCGAAGCGGCAATGGTCGGGGCCCTGGCCGACTGGTTTGCGGTGACCGCGCTGTTCCGGCGCATTCCGCTGCCCTGGGTGGGGCGGCACACGGCCATCATTCCGCGCAACAAGGACCGCATTGGCGACAACCTGGCGCATTTCGTGCGCGACCGTTTTCTCGACCCGGCCTCGCTGCTGGCGCTGATCCGCAAGCATGATCCCGCGCAGTGGCTGGCCAGCTGGCTGA
>JBBKVU010000050.1:0-2559 GCA_037968595.1 Comamonas sp. | reverse complement strand
ACCGCGATAGGCTGGCGTCCATTGACCCTGGTCTCCAGCACGCAGCGCTTGAGGCCGCCCTGGGTCTTGCGCGCATCGGTGTCGGACAGAAAGACTTCCACCCTCGTGATGTATTCCTTGAAACGCGTCAAGCGCGTCTGGAGTTCACTCTGCACCCACTTCGACAGAGATTCTCCCCCTGCTACGAGGTTGTCCGTGTGCACCTGGATTTGCATGCCTGTCTCCTTTGGCCTGGTTGGTACGGTACCCATCCTAGCCCCAAAAAGCCCCGCCGTCATTGTCCTGACATCTGGTAATGAATGCACACGGACCTTGACGTCGGCTGCGCGCACAATGAGCGAGGTTGGGTGCGCAAGTCCGCGCCATAATCCAGCCTATCCGCAGCGACCCGGCGCTTTTGCCTCGCACCAGCCTCCAAGCCATGTCCCAGCCAGCTTCGCGACGCCTCAAAATCGGACTGTCGGCCTGCTTTTCGCACGCCGACCAGGAACGCTCCCTGTTCACCGGCAAGACCCTCCAATACGTCGAGCAATCGATTGCCCACTGGATCATGTCCGCGGGCGCAATGGTGGTGATGGTGCCCTGCCCCACGGGCGAAACCGCGCGCGGCGACGTGACGCTGGCGCACTATGCCGACTGGCTCGATGGCGTGGTGATGCACGGCGGCGCCGATGTCTGGCCGGGCAGCTACGGCGAGGAGCCGCTGCGTCCCGAATGGCTGGGTGACCGCGTGCGCGACCTGTACGATCTGGCGCTGGTCGAGGCGTTCTCCCAGGCGGGCAAGCCCATCTTCGGCGTCTGCCGCGGCCTGCAGCTGATCAACGTGGCTTTCGGTGGCACGCTCTACCAGGACCTGCTGACCCAGGTGCCGGGCGCGCAGGTGCACCGCGACGCCAAGCAATACGACCGCCACGCCCACGACATCGCGCTGGTCGCAGGTTCACGCCTAGCCCATCTGTACCCGGGCCAGCAGCGCGCGCGCGTCAACACCATCCACCACCAGGGCATCAAGCAGATTGCGCCCAACTTCGAGGTCGAGGCCTGGAGCATTCCCGACCACATCCCCGAGGCGATACGCCGCGATCCGCGCCATCCCGGTGGCTACATCGCGGCCACGCAATGGCACCCTGAATTCCGCAGCGCCGACAACAGCACCCTGGACGATTCAGCGCTGCTCAGCGACTTCCTGCAGGCCTGCAGCCGCAGCCGCACCTTCCCCTTCCCGGGCCACAGCCCGTTCCAGATCCGCGACCGCGCCGCGCGGCTGCTCAAGCGGGCGCTGCTGCGCAGGAGATAGCCCCCACGCTCCCTCACTTCGTGTGGTCGCTGCCCCCCGAGGGGGCCGCGTTTTGCCTTGGGGCGGCCCGGCGGCAAAACCTCCGCCCCACGCTCCCTCACTTCGTATGGTCGCTGGCCCCCGAGGGGGCCGCGTTTTGCCTTGGGGCGGCCCGGCGGCAAAACCTCCGCCCCTCGCTCACCCATTGTGTAGCTCGCCCGGGGGCAGTGCCCCCATCGCCAATCAATGGTGGTGGCCGTGGCCGCCATGCACATGGCGGTGGGTGATTTCTTCGGCCGTCGCGGCACGCACTTCGTTGACCTTGCAGGTGAAACGCAGCGCCATGCCGGCCAGCGGGTGGTTGCCGTCAAGCAGCACTTCAGGGCCCTTGATCTTCACCACGTGGTAGATCTGGGGCTCGCCCTGGTCGTTGCTGCCGCGCAGCTGGCCGCCCACCTTCACGCCTGGCGGGAATTCGGTCTTGGGAATGCTGCGCTTGAGGCTTTCATCGCGCGCGCCAAACGCATCTTCGACAGCCAGGTCCACGGTCAGCGTGGCGCCCACGGCCTTGCCTTCGAGCGCCTCTTCGACCTTGGCAAACAGGTTGTCGTAGCCACCGTGCAGATAGGCCACATCGCCGTCATCGAGGCGCTTGCCCTGGGTATCGGTGATCGTGTAGTGGAGGGTGACCGCGGTATCTTTGCTGATGTTCATGTGAAAAGTGTCCATTCAAGGGGCTGCGTCCAGCCCGGCGCTGGCATTGTCCCCGATTGCGGCGCGGTGTGGCGTCGCCGCCCGGGGACAGCCCTGCCAGCCTCTTCCAAATGCCTGCGACATCAGTTATCCATGCAACTGGCGCGGCCCAGCAAGGGGGCAGCGAGGAAGGGCCGGTCCCCCTCCACCGAAGGTTGAGAGGGGGAAGCCGGGGCCCGCCTAGGGCGTAAGCGGCTCAGGGGGTGCTGTCTTCCTTCTGACCCGGGTAGCGCGCGAAGCGTCGCGGCGCGCTGCCATGCACCGGGTCCTGCTCGGGCCAGGGCCAGCCGCCGAACTGGGTGCTGCGGTAGTCCTGCATGGCCTGCATGATTTCCTGCTGGGTGTTCATCACGAACGGCCCGTACTGCGCTACTGGCTCATTGAGCGGCTGGCCCTGCAGCAGCAGGCATTCGACCGGCGTGCTGCCGCTGTTGACCAGCTGCCAGTCCTGGCCCGCGACCAGCTCCAGGGCCGCGTGCTGGTCGGCCAGCACATTGCCGATCTGCAGCCGCTCGCCGGCAAAGAAATAC
>JBBKVU010000049.1:0-4110 GCA_037968595.1 Comamonas sp. | reverse complement strand
GCGCGCAGGTAGTCGTCCGACAGCAGCGCCATCTGCGCGGCGCGCTGGGCACCGGGCGCGTCGCCATACCAGGCCAGGCGGTCGGCCATGGCCAGCTTCGCGGCTTCGGCAATGCGGTGCACAAAGCCCGCGGTATGCGGCGGGTGCTGGCCCAGGTCGGCGTGGCGCAGCATGCCTATCTGCTGCAGGAAGACCGGGCCCTGGCTCCAGAAGCCGCACTTGGCCAGCGTGTAGCGGCCGAAGTCCAGTGTCAGCGGCGCTTCCACCGTGGCCTGCCAGTTCGCCATGTCGTCGTAGCGCAGCAGGCCGCCATGGCGTTCGCCGCTGCTGTCGCGCACTTTTTCCGTGCGGTAGTAAAGGTCGATCTCCTGGGCGACAAAGCCGCGGTACCAGATATCGAGCGCGGCATCGATCTGTTCGGTGCGGCCGCTGGCGCGGTTCTGCGTTTCCTGCAGCAGGCGCTCGAAGGTGCCGGCGAGTCGGGGCAGCTGGAACAGTGCACCGGGCTGTGGCACGCGTCCACCCGGCAGCCAGACTTGCGCCGAGCTGGGCCATTGTTCGCGAAACAGGTCCTGCACCGCATAGATGGCCTGCACGGCGCGCGCGATCAAGGGGAAGCCGTCGCGCGCATAGCCTATCGCGGGGGCCAGCACCTCGGCCAGCGACCAGGTGCCATGCTCGCGCAACATGGTCAGCCAGGCACCGAAAGCGCCGGGCACGGTCGCGGGCAGCATGCCTATGCCGGGCACCTGCTCGAAGCCCAGCCGGCGAAAGGTCTGGGCATCGGCTTCGGCCGGCGCGACGCCCTGGCCCTTGATCGATTGGCTCTGGCGCAGGCGTTCACTCCACAGCAGGATGGGCACCTCGCCGCCCGGGCCGTTGAGATGCGGCTCGACCACCTGCAGCACAAAGCCGCCGGCCACCGCGGCGTCAAAGGCATTGCCGCCGCGTTCCAGCACGCCCATCGCGGTCTGCGACACCAGCCAGTGGGTAGAGGAGACCACGCCGAAGGTTCCAGTGATCTCGGGGCGGGTAGTGAAAGCGCTCATGGTTGCTTTTGGTGCGAGTGGAAGATGGCCCAACTATAGAAGCATGGAATAGGCCAGGGTGAATGTCTTTGAATTGATCCATGTCTTGCAGGCTATAGTTACAGCATGTCTCATCCACTGCCCGACGTCGAGCGCGCCATAGACGCGCGCCTCAAGCTGCGCCACTACCGGCTGCTGGTCGCTCTGGACCGCCACCGCTCGATCACGCGCGTCGCCGAGATCCTGGGCAGCAGCCAGCCCACGGTCACGCGCGCGCTGGCCGACATCGAGAACATCTTTGATGCCGTGCTGTTCGAGCGCACCGGGCGCGGGCTGGAACCCACGGCCGCGGGCCGGGTGGTGATTGCGCGCGCCGCGTATGCGATTGCCGAGAACGACGAACTGCTGATCGAGCTCGACGGCGTGCGCGCCGGGCGCCAGGGCCGGTTGCGCGTGGGCGTGCTGCCCTATGCCTCGACCCGCGTGCTTGACAGCACCTGGGCCTATCTTTTCTCGTTGCGCCCCAGGATCGCCACGGTGTCGATGGAGGATGTCACCGGCAATCTGTTTGCCGCGCTGCGCGCGCGCACGCTCGACTGCGCGATCTGCCGTTTTTCACAGAACGACCAGGGCCTGCCGGGGGATGAGGCCATCGAGCAGGTGCTGCTGTACCAGCAGCAGCCGCGCCTGGTCGTCGCCAAGCCCAGCGCCGCGCTGCTCACGCGCTATCCCGAAGTCGATATCGCCAAGCTGTCGGACATGGACTGGATCTTTCCGCCCGCCGAGACGCCGATACGCGGCATGATCGACGCGATCTTCTCGGCGGCCGGGAGGCGGGTGCCGGTTCCCACGCTGGAAGCCTATGCGGTGCGCACCATTGCATCGGCGCTGCGCAATCTGCCGCGCGGCATCACGGTGCTGCCCGATGACATTGCCCAGGCGGTGTGCGTGGGCGGCGCGGCGCAGGTGCTCGAGCAGGTGCTGCCCTGGAGCCTGCCGCCCGTGGGCCTGGCCTGGCTGCGCAATTCGCCCAAGATCGATTTGATCGATGGGCTGAGGCAGGCGATCTTGTCGCCGCCGGGCTAGGGGTGGTTGGACAGGCTCACCACGAACGGCTTACCGGCGCGCCATCGACATTCGTGCAGGGTCAGAATCCCGCGGCATCCAGCGCCGGCGGGCGCAGCAGGTCCTTGTCGATTCCCATGACTTCGCTGGCGCGCTCCATGGCCGTCCAGAGCTGGGCCGGCATCTTGAGAATTTGCTCGGGGGTATCGGACTGCGCGATCCAGGCGCCGATTTCGTGGTGCTGTTCGGGGGTGAGCAGATCCAGGTGCAGCATTTCGTCAATGGTTTTCATGGGATCAGCGGTTCTCGAATTGCAGGAATGCCGGGTCAGCTTGCGCTGTCGGGCCTGAGCTCCAATATACCGCCGTCCCAGGGAGGTCGCGGCGCTTCAGGCGGCTTTTTCGACATGCGCCTGGCGCGTGTAGAGAAAATCCATCACCGCCTGGCGGCAGCGCAGGTACTCGGGGTCGCTGGCAAGTTCCACGCGCCTGCGCGGGCGGGCGATGTCGACGCTGAGAATTTCGCCTATGCGCGCGGCCGGGCCGTTGGTCATCATCACGATCTTGTCCGACAGCAGCACGGCTTCGTCGACATCGTGCGTCACCATGACCACGGTGCTGCGCGTGCGCGCGACGATGTCCAGCAGCTCGTCCTGCAGCTTGGCGCGCGTGAGCGCGTCCAGCGCGCCAAACGGCTCGTCCATCAGCAGCACCTGGGGCTCCATGGACAGAGCGCGCGCAATGCCCACGCGCTGCTTCATTCCGCCCGAGATCTCGCCCGGGCGCTTGTCGCGTGCATGGCTCAGGCCGACCAGGGCCAGCGCCCCGTCGCTGCGTTCCTTGAGCTGGGCCTTGCTTTCCTTTTGCGCGAACACCCGCTCCACGGCCAGGTGCACGTTCTCGTAGCAGGTCAGCCAGGGCAGCAGCGAATGGTTCTGGAAGACCACGGCGCGCTCGGGCGACGGGCCCTGGATCTCGCGGTTGGCGCACAGCAGCACGCCGCTGCTGGGCGTGGTCAGGCCGGCAAGCAGATTGAGCAGCGTCGACTTGCCGCAGCCCGAATGGCCGATCAGCGCGACGAAGTCGCCCTTGGCAATGCGCAGATCGATGTTTTCCAGCGCCAGGAACAGGCCCTTGGCGGTCTTGAAGCTCTGCGAGATGCCTTGCAGTTCAATGAATCTGTCGCTCATGACTTCACCTCTTCATAAGTAAATGCCTTGGCGATCTGCACCAGCAGCAACTCCAGCGCCAGTCCCACGATGCCGATCACGCCGATGGCAATGATGATGTTCATCACGTTGAGGTTGTTCCACTCGTCCCATACCCAGAAGCCTATGCCCACGCCGCCGGTCAGCATCTCGGCGGCGACGATCACCAGCCAGGCCGTGCCCACGGCCCGGCGCACGCCGGTCAGCATGTAGGGCAGCACCGAGGGCAGCAGGATCCTGGTGGCGATCTTCCACTCGGACAGGTTGAGAACACGCGCCACGTTCATGTAGTCCTGGGGCACGCGCTGCACGCCGATCGCGGTGTTGATCACCATCGGCCAGATAGAGCAGATGAAGATGGTCCAGATGGCCGCGGGGTTGGCACCCTTGAACACCAGCAGGCCTATGGGCAGCCAGGCCAGCGGCGACACCGGCTTGAGCAGGCTGATGATGGGGTTGAACATCCTCGACAGGAACTTGAAGCGGCCGATCAGAAAGCCCGCGGGAATGCCGACCAGCGCCGCCAGGCCAAAGCCTATGGCCACGCGTTCCAGCGAGGCCAGCACGTTCCAGCCCACGCCCTGGTCGTTCGGGCCGTTGCGGTAGAACGGGTCGCTGAACAGCTTGATGGCCTGCTCGCCGGTGGCGGCCGGGCCGGGAATGCTCCCGCCGGTGGCCATGGAAATTGCGGCCCAGGCCAGCACCAGCAGTGCCAGGCCCAGCAGCGGCGGCACGGCGGACTTGATCAGATCCTGCATTTTCAGCACCAGCTTGCTGGGAGCGCGCGGGCCGGCGCTGCTGGGCCTGGCA
>JBBKVU010000048.1:0-4340 GCA_037968595.1 Comamonas sp. | reverse complement strand
CGCGCGAGCTGGCGGCGACGCGCGCGGAGTGAGGGCCGGCTTCAGGGCGGCGCAAAGATACCATCGGTCACAAGCTGCCGTCGGGACGGCGTGCCTGGGGGCTTAGACTCGGGCCCATGCAACTGGACTACAACCCCGACGATATCGAAGTCAAGATTTCCGAGCTGCTGGTCGCCACCTGCGACGGCGCGGATCCCGAACTTCCTGCCGCCATACGGGAAGTGCTGCAGCTGATACGCACCAGGCTGCACATGGACGTCGCTTTTGTCTCCGAGTTCACCGAGGGCCGGCGCAGGTTCAAGGCGGTCGACAGCGCACCCGGCTTCACGCCGCAGCTGGAAGCCGGCATGTCCGACCCGGTGGAGGAAAGCTGGTGCCAGCATGTGGTGGCAGGACGGCTGCCGGAAGTGATGCACGACGCTGCGCCTTACATCGCATCGGGCACGGCGCCCGATCCAGGGTTTCCGATTGGCACCCACCTGAGCACGCCGGTGCGCCTGCCCGATGGCTCGGTGTACGGCACTTTGTGTTGCTTCAGCAAGGGCGTGCAACCCAAGGCCGATATTGAGCTGTTGCGTCGCACGGCAAGTCTGTTGGCCGGCAAATTGGCGCCTGGGGCGGGCGTGCATTGATGCCGGCCGGGCAGCGGCTGGCGCTGCCGGTCTATTTGCCCGAGAAGGGGATGACCAGGGTCAGCCAGAAGTTCCAGCCCTGGGCGCGGTTTCTCGCGCCCCACTCCTTATAGGCCTTGGCGTTCAGGTAGTAGGGCTGCCCGCCCGCCGCGAAGAACATTCCGGCCTGCGGCCCTATGCCGTTGATGCGCGACTTGAGGGTACCGAGCACGGCGCCGCTGCCCGAATCGCCCTTGAGCTGGCGGTAGAAGTAGCCGGCCAGCCCCGCGTGCACATTGGGCAAGAGAAAATACGAAGTGGCCCAGTCGATATGCGCTTCGGCCCCGCTGCGGTAGTCGGAGTCCGGGTTCCTGGCTTTGTAGCTCACGCCGCCGACGACAGTAAACTCCAGGCGTTTCTTCAGGTCGAAATAGGTGTAGCCACCGCCGGCATCCACTGCCCAGCGGTTGGCGCCGGTGTTGGCCAGCCGGCTCTGGCGGTGCGCGCCCACGGGAAGCACGCCCGAGGCATAGGCCATGTAGTTGTGGGCGCCATTGTTCCATTTGACGTTGGCGGTCGGGTAGACGTCCGTCAGTCCCGTCACCGCGTCACGTTGCGCGCCCGCGATTGCGCCTGTCCAAGGCATGGTCAGCGTCGCGTCGGCGCTGGAGCGTGATCGTCCACCGCCGATTCCCAATCCTATCGACGGCCTGCCGCCCCATAGCGAGCGCTCGAACGTATAGGTGGGAACGAAGAACACCAGATCGGCACGCCCTTGCACCTCCGTGTCCAGATGCCCGATCTGAGGCAGATCACGCGAGTCCTTGGCGCTGACGGCAAGGTGCAGATAGACGATGGGCAAGGCCCAACCCGGCTTGCCGGGAACGGCCGCCATGCTTCCGAGCTGGCCCGGCCGCCAGAAGTTGACGATGCTTTCATCGGCGCTGGCCTGCGAGGCCAGCAATCCGAGCATCAACGGACCCCAGAGGCGGGCATGTCGCTTCATGCTTATCTCCTTGCGTGCAGTCAAAGATCGCGGGCGCTGCCTGTGAACGCCCTGGGCTGGTTTTCCTGTCCGGCCATAGCCTAGCAGGGCGAGTAACCTTGCGATACAACTTGTGCAGAAAAAAACACAGTGTGCATGTCCGCGACCGGGCGCAGCTGGGAGCGGCAAGAACCGCGTGACCGGGCGGTGAATGGCTGGCGTGGGGCGGCCGGCTCAGGCCGCGCGCACCAGCGGCTCCGGCTGGTTCAATCCATTCCTTCGTTGCTCTGCTTTCCCGTGGTTGCCGCAACCACCAGTTCGACCACCGTGGCCAGGCCCATGAGAAGGCTGCCAATCTTGCCAAGGCCGGCTAAAAGCAGGCACAGGCCAATAATTGCGCTGGCCAGTGATATACCGTGAACGATCTTCAAACTTCACCTCCACTTTTGTCTGGAAACCTGGGAGCCGGCGCCAGGGGGATGCCGATCCAAAAGTCGAATAATAGTAAATATCTATCGAATTTTATAATAAATTCTTGGAGTCTATGGGCGAGAGGGCTCCTTGGCCCATGATGCCAGAACCCATGCCGGCCGCTTGTCGAGGCCGCGGCATGGGGTGTGCCGACGCGGGGCGCGGCGCCTAGAACTGGCCGCGCAGCGTCAGCACCGCGTTGCGCGGCGTGCCGTACCAGTTGCCACCCGAGGCCGTGCCTATGCGTTCGTGGTACACCTTGTCCAGGACATTGTTGAGGTTCAGCGACACGGTCCATTTCGGGTCGATGCGGTACTGCACCATGGCGTTCAGCACCGCGTAGCCGCTTTCGACAAATGCGTAAGGCGAGGCATTGAAATTGGCGTCATATAGCGAGCCATTGACCGAAGTCTTGCTCTGGACATGGGCCGAGCCTCCTAGCTGCCAGCCGGACCATTCGCCCGGCAGGCGGTAGGCGGTAGACAGCTTGAGCAGGTGCCTGGGCGTGATGGTGCTGTAGCTGGTGTCCGCGCTGCGGTCTCTAGTCTGGTTGAAGGTGTAGCCGGCCGCAAGCTGCCAGCCGGGGCGCAATTCGCCGCCGACCTCGGCGTCCAAGCCGCGGCTTGTCACCTTGCCCTGGGGCAGATAGCAGCAGTTTCCTGCCCAGGGATCACGACTTGTGGGATAGCGGGCATCGACCACGCCCGTTCCGGTGCGCTCCACGCTGAACAGACTGAAGGTGGCGTTCATGCGGCCGTCGAGCAACTCGCCCTTGAAGCCCGCTTCATAGCTCTTGCCCTTCACGGGAGAAAGCGAAGTGCCGGGCTGGGGGCCGGCCTTGAGCAGCGCCTGGGGCTTGTAGATCGATGCATAGCTGACATAGGCTGACCACTGCGAGTTCAAGTCATAGATCACCCCGCCATAGGGCGTGACCTTGGTGGGCTCGGCGAAGTCGGTGCGCGAAGTCACAGTGCGATGGCCGGCAGCGTCAGCAGCGGAAATCTGCTGAAGAAATTCATAACGACTGAGGCGGGCGCCGGCGATCACATGCAGACGATCCGTGGGGTGCAGGCGCAGTACGCCATAGGCGCCTTTTTGTTGCTGGTTCCAGGGGTCGAAGATCGACGTCAGCGGGAGGTTCATATCGGGGTTCCAGGCATTGCGCGAGAACAAGTCTGCAGGAACCGTCCAGTTGTCGGACGGCTTGCCGGTGGCCCAGCTGCCTTGCGCGCGTTGCCAGTCGGCACCCAGCAGCAGCTCATGGCTGCGGCCAAGCAGGCCAAAGGTGCCGCTCAGATTGATATCCACGATGTCCTGCTGGCTGGAGGTGGCGTATCGGCCTCCACCCCAATAGGCGCCTTCGCGCGTCTGCGGATCGATAGCGCCATCGACGAAGGCCGTCGTCGAGCTGGCATCGGCCTTCACTTGAGTCAGATGGGTCTTGAATTTCCAGCCGTTGGCAAGGCGGTGTTCAAGCTGGGCAAACAGCTCGCTGTGCTTGGTATCCCAGAATGCCCAGGGCTGGGTCAGGCTGGCGCTGCGCGCCAACCCAAGCGGCTGGCCATCGGCGTAGCGCGGCATGCCGTCACCGAAACCGTTCTCATGCCGCTTGCCATAGCTCGCGCCCACGGTGAGCAGCGTGCTGGACGTGAGATCCGCCTCCAGCACCCCATAGATCGCGGGCTTTTCCTGGCTGCGGTCCTGCAGGTGATAGTTGAGGTTTTCATAGACTGCGACGGCACGACCCCGCACCCGGCCGTCCAGCCCCAGCGTGCCCGTCGCGTCCAGCATGGTGCGCCGGCTGTCCCAGCGGCCCACGGACTGTTCGAAGACCAGCTGGTTCTCGGCCAGCGGCTTCTTGCGCGCCAGGTTGACGATCCCCCCGGGATCGCCCATGCCGCCGAGCAGCCCCGAAGCTCCGCGCATCACTTCGACACGGTCGTAGAACGCCATGTCCTGTTGCGGCTCATAGGTGTAGGAGCCCAGGGCCAGCGGCGCGCCGCCATCGATCTGCATGCTGGTGACCTGAAAGCCGCGCGCATAGAAATCAAACGCGCTGAAATTGGCGCGATTGACCGTGATGCCCGGCATCTGCTTGAGCGCGTCGTTGACGTTGAGCAGCCGCTGGTCATCGAGCTGCTGGCGCGTGACCACCGACACCGACTGCGGAATCTCGCGAAACGACTGATCGGTCTTCGAGGCAATGCTGGTCACGCGACTGGTATACGAGCCCGTGCCTTCGGTCGTGCCGTCGCCGGCGCGGCGCGCGGCCA
>JBBKVU010000047.1:0-20602 GCA_037968595.1 Comamonas sp. | reverse complement strand
CGCCAGGCCCATGGCCACCGCGCCCGCGGCGCGCACCGCCTCGATGCGCGCCAGCAGCGCCGCATCGCCATTGACGTCGGGCTGCAGTTCCCTGCCGGTCAGGCCCAGGTCGCTGGCGCGCAGGAAGATCGTCGGATTGCCGGCGTTGATGTAGGTGACATCGAAGCGGCCGACGCCTTCGACGCTCAGCACATCGACAACATTGCCTGTAGGCAACAGCGACTCCGCGGCGCTAGAGCCGTCGCCGCCGGGCGCGAGAAAGTCCAGCCGCACCTGGGCCGCGGGAAAGGCCACGCCGTCAAGCACGAAGTCGCCCAGCTCCTGCACCGTGCCGCCCGCCATGGGCACATGGGCAACGATCACCTTGCCGATATTGGCCTGCCAGATGCGCACCACGGCCACGCCATCGACGGGCGCAGCGACTAGGCCGCGGGCAATCGCGAACGGCCCCACGGCCGTGGTCAGGTTGCCGCAATTGCCGGTCCAGTCTATGCGCGGCTGCTCGATATCGACCTGGCCAAACAGGTAGTCGACATCGCAGTCGGCACGCGTGCTGCGCGCGACCAGCACCACCTTGCTGGTGCTCGATGTCGCCGCGCCCATGCCGTCGGTCTGCTTGCCATACGGGTCGGGGCTGCCGATCACGCGCATCAGCAGCGCATCGCGCCGCGCGGGATCGGCGGGCAAATCCGGGGTCTCGAAAAAGACGCCCTTGCTGCTGCCGCCGCGCATATAGGTGGCGCGCACCTCGACTTGTTTCTGCATTCCGTGTCTCCCAGTTGTGCACAGCGGCGGCGCGCTGCCGCCGCTCAGTTCTTGCCGGTCTGTACAGCGTAGCGTGCGTCCAGCGCATCAAACGCGGTCTTCTGCACCAGCGCCTGGCGCTCGGCAAACGTCGCCACCAGATCGGGGTCTTCGGGCAGCTCGCCGCGGCGCTGCAGCTCGGCCAGCGCATTGGTCATGCCGCGCACCGCGCCCTGCAGGGCCGCGTTCGCGTACAGCACCATGCCAAAGCCCATCTCGCCGAATTCCGCGGCCGGCAAGGCCGGGGTCTTGCCGCCGATCACCACGTTGACGATCTGCGGGCAAGGCAGGTCGATGGCGATGCGGCGCAGCTCGTCCACGCTGGTCGGCGCCTCGACAAACGTCACGTCGGCGCCGGCTTCGGCAAACGCGCGCGCGCGGTCGAGGGCATCGTCCAGGCCGTGAATGGCGCGCGCGTCGGTGCGCGCAATGATCAGGAAATCGCCGGACACGCGCGCGTCGACCGCGGCCTTGATCTTGCTGACCATCTCCGCCTGGTCGATCACCGCCTTGCCCGCGAAGTGGCCGCATTTCTTGGGCATCACCTGGTCTTCGATCTGGATCGCGTTGGCGCCCGCGCGCTCCAGCGTGCGCACCGTGTGGCGCACGTTCAGCGCGTTGCCGAAGCCGGTGTCGGCATCGACGATCAGCGGCAGCGCTACCGCGTCGCGTATCGCCGCCGTGTGGCTGGCGATGTCGTTGAGGCTCACAAAGCCCAGGTCGGGCATGCCGTAGAAGTTGTTGGTCAGGCCCGCGCCGCTGAGATACACGGCTTCGAAGCCCATGGTTTCAATCACGCGTGCGGCCAGCGCATTGCCCGCGCCCGGCACCAGCAGGCCGCGGCGTTCGTTGAGAAGAGTGCGCAGCAAAGTGCCGGGATGGATGCTCATGATGGGTCCTGAAAAAACGCAGAAGAAAAAATCGGAAAATTCGGCCTAGCGATGGCGCTCATCGATCCACACCACGCTCTTGCCCAGCTGCTCGCGTGACTCGATGCGCGCATGCACCAGGTGCACGTCGTCCAGCGTGCAGGGCGCGGCCATGTCGATGCTCAGCGCGCCCGCGGCAATCGCCGAGAACACCGCGTCGGCGCGGCGCTGGATGGTGGCGGCATCGGTCATGTGATCGGCCAGGCGCGGGCGGGTCAGCAGCAGCGAGCCGGCTTCGCCGAGTTCCATGGGATCGAGATCAACCACCGAGCCCGAGACGTTGCCGTAGTTGACGATCAACCCGCGCGTGCGCGCCGCGCGAAAGCTGTCGCGCAGCGTCGCCTTGCCCAGCGAGTCGAAGACCACGTCCACGCCCTGCCCGCCGGTTGCCACGCGCACCGCATCGGCAAAGCCGCCGTCGTCGTAGGCCAGGGTCCGGTCGGCGCCACGCTGCGCGGCGACGGCGCGCTTCTCGGGCGTGCTGGCCGTGGCAAACACCGTCGCGCCCAGGCGCTTGGCCATCTGTATCAGCAGCTGGCCTATGCTGCCCGAGCCCGCGTGCACCAGGCAGCTCTGGCCGGGTGCCAGCCGCGCCACATCGTCAACCAGGTAATGCGCGGTGCAGCCCTGGAACATTGCCGCGGCCGCCATGTCGAAGCCAATGGCAGCGGGAATGCGCGCCGCCTGGAAGGCCGGCACGCAGGCGTACTGCGCGTAGCTGCCCCAGGCAATGCACCAGGCCACGCGGTCGCCCACGGCCAGGTGCGTGACGCCCGCGCCCAGCGCCAGCACCACGCCCGCGCCTTCCATGCCCAGGGTGCAGGGCGCGCGCGGCGGATAGGTGCGCGACTCGCGGTACTTGCCCTGGCGCGTGTGGATGTCCATGAAGTTGACGCCCGCGCAGACCACCTGCACCAGCACTTGGCCGGGTTGCGGCGCGGGCACGGGCACATCGCTGCGCAGCCGCGCCACTTCGGGGCCGCCATAACGGTCTATGGTGATGGCGCGCATCACGCGCGGCACGGTGGCTGCACGGGAGTCGCTCATTGCACGACGATCTTGTTGTGGCGCACGACTTCAGCCCACTTGGCGGTTTCGCTGCGCACCAGCGCCTCGAACTGCTGGGCCGAGCCGCCGCCGATCTCATTGCCCTGGCTCAGCATCTGCGCCTTGATCGTGGGATCGGCCAGCGCCTTGTTCACCACCGCATTGAGCTGGCGCACGATGTTTGCGGGAATGCCGGCCGGGCCGATCAGGCCTTGCCAGTTCTCCATCACGAAGCCGGGCACGCCCGACTCGGCCATGGTGGGCACGTCGGGCATCATCGGCGAACGGTTGCTGCTGGTGATTGCCAGCGCGCGCATCTTGCCGGCCTTGACCGAAGGCACGGCCGAGTACATGGGCTCGAACATGAAATCCAGCTGGCCGCCCAGCAGATCGACCACCGCCGCCGCCCCGCCCTTGTAGGGAATATGGGTCATCTCGGTATCGGTCATGGACTTGAACAGCTCGCCCGACAGGTGGTGGGCACCGCCCGGGCCGCTGGAGCCAAACGACAGGCCGCCGGGCTTGGTCTTGGTGGCGGCAATCACGTCGGCCACCGAGCGCAACGGCGAATCGGCCTTGACCACCAGCATCAGCGGGCCGCGCTCGAGCAGCGCAATCATGCTCAGCTCCTTGAGCGGATCGAAAGTCGATTTCTTGTACAGCGACGGGTTGACCGCCATAGGCGCCATGTTGCCAATGCCCAGCGTATAGCCATCGGGTTTGGAACGCGCGATCGCCTGCGTGCCGATGTTGCCGCCCGCACCCGGGCGGTTCTCGACAATCACCGACTGGCCCATCTCGGCCGTCATGAACTTGCCGATCTGGCGCGCGCGCTGGTCGGCGCTGCCGCCCGCGGTGAACGCCACGACGATGGTGATGGGCTTGCTGGGAAAGCTTTCCTGCGCCTGGGCCGTGCTCCAAAGGGCCTGCGCTGCAGTCAAGGCCCCGGCCTGTATCAAGGTTCTACGTTTCATGATTTTTTTACTCATTGCGAAAGGCGACGTCCATGCTTTCGCAAGCCCCGTGCCAGGCCAGACCCCGCATATAAGCTGTTGATTTCATTGATTTTCACGAATCATCACCAGGAGGTTTTTAGATTTCATTTCACAAATGAAACAGCCGCTGTTTCATTGTTGCTACCATCGCGCATGCCCAACCTGTTCCATGCCCTTGCGCCCCGCTCCGACCTGCCCTGCGTGCTGGTCGTCAGTGCCTATGAACTTGCCGACGTGGCGCTGTCCGTGGCGACGCAGTTCCAGGGCCGCGCCCGGATTCTGATCGAGCGCGGCAATCTGGACCGAGGCGTCGAACTGGTGAAAAAAGCGGTGGCGGAGCAAGGCGTCGAAGTCGTCGTCAGCGCCGGCTCCAACGCCAGCTATCTGCGCAGCCGCATCAACGTGCCGCTGGTCGCGGTGCGTGTCGGCGGCTTCGACATCATGGCGGCGCTGGCCACCGCGCGCGCCGCACAGGGCGATATCGCGCTGGTGTTCTTTCGTGAGATTCCCGACGACGTCGCGCGCTTTCTGCGCAACTACGACCTGCCCGTGCAGCTGCATGCCTACGAGTCCGAAGCCCATGCGCATGCGCTGGTCGAGCAGCTTGCGGCCAGCGGCGTCACGGCCATCGTGGGTCCGGGCGTGGCCGTGCGCGCGGCCCACCACCGGGGTCTGCGCGGCGTGCTGCTGTACTCGCGCGACTCGATTGCCGCGGCCATCGAAGACGCGCTGCAATTGGTGATTGCCCAGCGCGCCGAGCGCTCCGAACGCGAACGCCTGGCTGCCGTGCTGCGCCACCTCGACAGCGGCGTCGTCGCCACCGATGCCCAGGGCCACATTCTCGCGGCCAACCCCGCGGCCGACGCCCTGACCGGCGTGGCGTTGACCTCGGCCGTGGGCCAGCCATTGCAACAGTGGCTGCCCGCGCTGGATCCGCACAGCGTGCACCACCCCGAAGGCGCGACGCGGGTGGCGCGCGTGCAGGAATGGGCGCAGCGCAAGGTGCTGGTGCACGGCCAGCCCATCATGGAAGCCGGCCGGCCCAACGGCGCGGTCTTCACGCTCGAGCGCTCGAGCACGGTGGAACAGGCGTTTCGCAAGCTGCGCGCGCACGAGCGCGAGCGCAGCCAGCCCGCGCGCTACACACTCGCGCATGTGGTGCAGGCATCGGCGCAGATGAAGGCCGTGGTGCGCCGCTGCGAGACCGTGGCCGCGCTCACCGAAGCGCCGGTGCTGATCACCGGCGCGACCGGCGTGGGCAAGGAGCTGATCGCCCAGGGCATACACAGCGCCAGCCGGCGCCGCAGCCAGCGCTTCGTCGCGGTGAACTGCGGCGCGCTGACCGAAAGCCTGCTGGAAAGCGAGCTATTCGGCTACGAGGATGGCGCGTTCACGGGCGCGCGCCGCGAAGGCAAGGCCGGCCTGTTTGAAGCCGCCCACCGGGGGACGGTGTTTCTCGATGAAATCGGCGAACTGCCGTTCGCGCTGCAGACGCGGCTACTGCGCGTGCTGCAGGAGCGCGAAGTCACGCGCGTGGGCGCGAACGCGCCCGTGGCCATTGACATCCGCATCCTGGCGGCAACCCACCGCGATCTCGCGGCCATGGTGCGGGCGGGACGCTTTCGCGAGGACCTGTACTTTCGCATTGCCGTGCTGCGCATCGATCTCGCGCCGCTGGCCGAGCGCCCCGCCGACCTGCTGCTGCTGGCCGACATGATGGTGCAGACCGCTATGCGCGAAATCGGGCTGGCCCAATCCATGGCCCCGGTGCTGCGCCTGCTGCCCGCCGTGGTGGCGCGCCATGGCTGGCCGGGCAACGCGCGCGAGCTGCACAACTTCGCGCAGCGCGTGGCGGTGCGCTGCGTGGAGCTGGCAAGCACGCCCGGCCTGGACGATCTGATGGCGCTGATCGACCTGCCGGCAGCCCCCGGCGCTTCGCTTCCGGCTGCGGATGCCACGCTGGCAAACGAGCGTACACACCATGAAATTCGACATATCCAGCAAGTGCTCGCGGACTGCGGCGGCGACCAGCTCGCGGCCGCCAAGGCGCTGGGAATCAGCCGCACCACGCTGTGGCGGCGGCTCAGGGGCAGCGCCCGCAGCTAGCGCCCGCAACTAGCTGCCCGTCGCCTGCGCCCTACTCCGGCTGCTTGCCCGACGCTCAGGGTCTTCTATAACACCCAAGACCCAACTCGGGTTTGGCGCAGCCGCGGGAACAAATGCCGAAAAACCACTAGCATTCCCGCTTGTTTCAATACCGTTATTTTCGAAAATTAGCTGCCAGACTAGTCGGCATTCAGCTTTCTCTTGACTCTCATTCGCATTTAATTGCGTGAAATCCATGCCGCAGCGCATGTATTCCCACGCGGAATTCTTTCATTCCCTTGAGGAATGCACGAAGAATTCCCCCTTCTCGCCCCATTCCCAAGCCCTGGAAAAAATCAGCCGCCGGCTGATCCGTCATTTTCCTTTTGCATTGCAAAGGCAATATCTCATTGCCTCGTTCAGCAAGAAATATCGATTATCTCGACTGCGTTCCCTGCTCATCAAAAACATCCGCGCCCAGCGCGAAAAGATATAACACGCGATGAAATTCAAACTCAACGGCACTACGGTGGATGCCGACAAGGCCTCGGCCGATACCCCCTTGCTGTATGTCCTGCGCAATGACATGCAGCTCAACGGTCCCAAGTACGGCTGCGGCCTGGGCCAATGCGGCGCCTGCGCCGTTCTGATCGACGGCAAGGTGGCGCGTTCGTGCTCCGTGCCGCTGTCCGTGGTCAACGGCAAGGAAGTGACCACACTCGAAGGGCTGTCGCCCGAAGCCACGCGCCAGGCGCAGGCCCAGGTCGCGCACGACCCGCTGTTCAAGGACCTGGGCGACGCTTCGCTGCAGACCCAGTCCGCTGCCGGCACGCAGGCCCTGCTGCTGCATCCGGTGCAACAGGCATTCATCGACACCCAGGCCGCGCAATGCGGCTACTGCGTCAACGGAATGATCATGGCCCTGGTCGCGCTGTTCGACAAACGCCCGCAGGCCAGCGATGACGAAATCAAGAAGCAGCTGGCCCACCACCTTTGCCGCTGCGGCACCCATATCGAGATCCTCGAGGCCGCGACGCGCGCCCGCGATCTGATCGCCCAGGGGCGCAATGTGCACAGCGCAGTCGCTGTGGTGCAAGGTGCCTGCGCAACGCATGGCCAGGCCGCATGTTCGAAGGAGCTGGTGTGATGTTTGGATTCAAGAATACTTCCCGCGACGACCAGCCCGGCACCGTGCAGCTGACGCGCCGCCAATTGCTCAAGACCGGCGGCATGATCATGGTCAGCGCAGCGGCCACCGGCCCGCTGGCCATTCTTGCGGGCACGGGCCCCGTGCTGCATCCACCGACACCGGCGCAAGGGCCGTTTCCCGTGCCCGCGGGCACGCTGGTCGACAGCTTCATCGCCATCAGTGCCGACGGCGACGTCATCGGCTTCAACGGCCACGTGGACCTGGGCACGGGAGTGCGCACGGCCATTGGCCAGCTCGTGGCCGATGAGATAGAAACCGATATCGCCCGCGTGAAGATCATCCTGGGCCACACCACGCGCACGCCCGATCTGGGTCCGACGATTGCCAGCGACACCATCCAGAACACGTCGACGCCCATGCGCCAGGCCGCACGCCAGGTGCGCCAGCTGCTGATCAACCTGGCCAGCGAACGCTGGTCCGTGCCCGCGGCCCAGCTGCGCACGGAAAACGGTTTCGTCATCGGCGCGGGCAAGCGCCTGTCGTATGGCGAACTCGCCGCAGGCCAGGACCTGCACATCGATCTCGACCAGCACATGCCGCTGCGCTCGAGCAAGGAACACAAGTACATCGGCCAGTCCGTGCAGCGCGTGGACATTCCCAACAAGGTGCTGGGCGCGCTGACCTATGTGCATGACGTGCGCCTGCCCGGCATGCTGCATGGCCGCGTGGTGCGCCCGCCCTATGCCGGCGCGGACCACACGGCACCGCTGGGCGACAGCCTGATCTCGGTCGACCACGACTCGATCAAGCACCTGCCCGGCATCGTCAAGGTGGTGGTGCTCGGTGACTTCGTCGGCATCGTTGCCGAGCGCGAAGAGCAGGCGATTGCCGCCATGCACCAGCTCAAGGTGCAGTGGAAGGAATGGGCCGGCCTGCCCGACCTGAGCCTCGAAGGCCTGCGCGCCACGCTCAACCAGCTCGAGAAGGCGCCGCGCATGCTGCGCGAGGACGACAACTTCAAGGAAGCGATCCAGAAGGTCACCCAGCCCCTCGACCGCGAGTATGTCTGGCCGTACCACATGCATGCCTCGATAGGCCCGTCGTGCGCGGTTGCACGGTTCGCGGACGGCAAGGCCGAAGTCTGGTCGGGAACGCAGAACCCGCACGATCTGCGCAAGGACCTGGGCAAGCTCATCGACCTGCACGCCGACTATGTCAACGTGCACCGCATGGAAGCCTCGGGCTGCTACGGCCGCAACTGCGCCGACGACGTCGCCGCCGATGCGCTGCTGCTGGCGCGCGCCGTCGGCAAGCCGGTGCGCGTGCAGCTGATGCGCGAGCAGGAATCGGGCTGGGAGCCCAAGGGTACGGGCCAGCTGATCAAGCTGCGCGGCGGCCTCGATGACGCCGGCAACGTGGTGGCCTACGAACTGCAGACCAGCTACCCCTCGAACCTCTCGCCCACGCTGGCACTGGTGCTGACCGGCAAGGTCAAGAACGAGAAGAAGGTGCTGCAGATGGGCGACCGCACGTCGATCCCGCTGTACGACTACCCTGCGGTGCGCGCGGTGTCGCTGGACGCGGCGCCCATGGTGCGTGCGTCGTGGATGCGCGGCGTGTCGGCCTTGCCCAATGTGCTGGCGCACGAATGCTGGATTGACGAGGCCGCCTACCTCGCCAAGGCCGACCCCATCGCCTACCGCCTGCGCTACATGAAGGACGAGCGCGCGGTCGGCGTGATGCAGGCCGCCCACCGCCTGAGCCAGTGGCAGGACGGCGTGGCCTTTCGCGCACCCACCCCGGCCGACCAGAAGATCGCCAAGGGCCGCGGCTTTGCCTACGCGCGCTACTTCCACAGCAAGTTCCCCGGCTTCGGCGCGGCCTGGGCCGCCTGGGTCTGCGACGTCTCGGTCAACCGCGAGACCGGCGAAGTCAAGGTCGACAAGGTGTTCTGCACCCACGACTGCGGCGCCATGGTCAATCCGGCCGGCGTGCGCCACCAGGTGCACGGCAACATCATCCAGTCGACCAGCCGCGCTCTCAAGGAGTTCGTGACCTTTGACGCCAGCGGCACCACCTCGCTCGACTGGGGCGGCTACCCGCTGCTGCGCTTCGACGAACTGCCGCAAGTCGAGATCGAACTGCTAGAGCTGCCGCATGAAGCGCCCATGGGCGCGGGCGAGTCGGCCTCGGTGCCCAGCGCCGCCGCCATCGCCAATGCCATCTTCGATGCCACCGGTGTGCGCCTCACGGAAGTGCCGTTCACTCCCAGCCGTGTACTGGCCGCGCTGCGCCAGGCCCAAGCCCGCAAATAACCCCCAGACAGCCACATGAAAACCATCAAGAAAATCATCCTGGGGGGCGTGGGCCTGGTCGCCGTCGCCGGCGTCGCATTCCTCGTCGTGACCCACCATGGCGAAATCGCGCCCCAGCAAAGCATTGCGGTGCAGGACTTCTCGGCGCAGCAGATTGCCAACGGCAAGACGCTGGTCGCGATGGGCGACTGCGCCGTATGCCACACCGCCAAGAACGGCGCCGAGAACGCGGGCGGCTTCCCCATGCCCAGCCCGTTCGGCACCATCTACTCGACCAACATCACGCCCGATGCCGAAACCGGCATCGGCCGCTGGTCGTACGAAGCGTTCGAGCGCGCCATGCGCCACGGCGTGGACCGCGAAGGCAAGCACCTCTATCCGGCGTTTCCGTACACCGCGTTCACGCGCGTGTCGGATGCCGACATGCATGACATCTATGCCTATCTGATGACGCAGCCGGCCGTCAAAAGCAACAACCCGCAGACCGCGCTGGGCTTCCCGTTCAACATCCGGCGCGGCATCGCGGTCTGGAACTGGATGAACCTCACGCCCGGCCCCGTGGCCGATGTCGCCACGCAGACGCCCGAATGGAACCGCGGCGCCTACATCGCCGAAGGCCTGGGACACTGCAGTGCCTGCCACTCGCCACGCGATGCGTTTGCCGGCGAGAAGAAAGGCATCTTCCATCTGGCCGGCGGCTCGGCCGAAGGCTGGGATGCGCCTGCACTGACCTCGGCCACGGCCGCGCCCGTGCCATGGACCTCCGAAGACCTGCTGCAGTACTTCCGCACCGGTGCCTCGCAGCGCCACGGCGTGGCCGCCGGCCCCATGGCCCCCGTGGCCCACGGACTGGCCCAGCTTCCTGAAAAGGACCTGCAGGCACTGACCACGTACATCATGTCGTACAAGGACGGCAAGGCCCAGCCGGTCGATGCCCAGGCACTGGTGCAGAAGGCCGAGACGGCGCGGGCCGTTCCGGCCGATGCCCAGGGCCTGCGCCTGTACCAGGGCGCGTGCATGAGCTGCCACAGCAGCGACCCGCAGGGGCAACTCGCCGAATCCACGTTCGGCAGCCGCCCGCAGCTGGCGCTCAACACCAACATGCATGCGCAGTCGCCCAACAACGCCGTGCGTGCCGTGCTGGAAGGCATACAGGCGCCCGCGCATGCGGAACTGGGCACCATGCCGTCGTTCCGCTACGCGCTCAGCGATGCGCAGATCGCGGTGCTGCTCAACACCATGCGCGCTCAGTACGGCCTGCCCGAGTGGACCGATCTGAAGCAAACCGTGGCCAAGGTGCGCGCCGAGACCGATCCGGCAAAGGCCCAGCACTGAGGCTTACGCCAACAATCAAGGAAAATGCCCGTTCGTCCTGCGCCACTCGAAGGACGCACGGGCGTTTTTCCTTGCCATCCGCAGTTTCCTACGCATGAACCACATCGACATCACCGTCCTGCAACAACTGCAGCGCTGGCGTGCCCAGGGCCTGCACGCCGTGCTGGCCACGGTCGTGCGCACCTGGGGCTCGTCGCCCCGCCCCGTCGGCGCCATGATGGCGCTGTGCGAAAACGGCCAGACCGTGGGCTCCGTGTCCGGCGGCTGCATCGAGGACGACCTGCTGCAGCGCTACACGCGCCTGGGCGAGCAGATGGACCATGCACGCGGCTGGGCCCAGCCGCCGCGCCATGTGACCTATGGCGTCACCGCCGATGAAGCCCACCGCTTCGGCCTGCCCTGCGGCGGCACGCTGGAGCTGGTGCTCGAGTTCGATCCCGCTGCCG
The DNA here is from genome assembly GCA_037968595.1 of Comamonas sp. Classification (GTDB taxonomy): domain Bacteria; phylum Pseudomonadota; class Gammaproteobacteria; order Burkholderiales; family Burkholderiaceae_C; genus Comamonas. Next base: position 9,496 of record JBBKVU010000047.1, on the reverse strand, counting down.
ACGGCCTGCTGCAATTGACGGACCAGCTGCTGTCGGGCGCACTCGTGCGCCGCAGCCTGGACCTCGCGACCGGCACTGCCACGCTGGGCCGCACCGATGCGCCCCAGGCGCTAGAAATCGACGCCCAGACCCTGCACAGCGTTCTGGGTCCGGGCTACCGCATGCTGCTGATCGGTGCCGGCACACTGACCGAATACCTCGCCACCATGGCCATCTTCAACGGCTTTGTCGTCACCATCTGCGACCCACGCCAGGAGTACATGGCCTCGCTGCAGATCCAGGGCGTGCAGCGCAGCAGTCTGATGCCCGATGACGCCGTGACGGCCTTCAGGCCAGACCTGCGCAGCTGCGTCATCGCGCTGAGCCACGACCCCAAGCTTGACGACATGGCCTTGCTCGAAGCCATGCAGAGCCCGGCGTTCTATGTGGGCGCCATAGGCTCGCGCCGCAACGCCCAGAGCCGGCGCGAGCGCATGCAGCAGCACTTCGATGTCTCTGCCGACACGCTGGCGCGCCTGCACTCGCCCGCGGGCCTGTCGATAGGCAGCAAGACGCCGGCCGAGATTGCCGTGAGCATCATGGCCCAGGTCATCGCCTGCAAGAACGGCAACCTGAGCGCCTGAGCCGCAGCTGGGCCCGCGCAGCCGCTTGTCACGCCGCCGTGTCCTGCGCCGCGGCAGCCGCCTTTCTTTTGGCCGTATTCCGGCGTTGCGCCTAGGCAAATTCGGGACCGCAGACCCGGTTGCGGCCCGATTTCTTCGCCCGGTAGAGCTGGGCATCGGCCTGCAGGAACAGGCTGTCGGTCGTAGCCGACGCCTCGGCCTGGGCAATGCCTATGCTGGCGGTGAGGCAGGCAGCCGTGGGCGAGTTCTCGTGGCTGATCTGCAGCCCCTGCAACTGGGCCAGCAGATGCTGCATGCGCCGCTTCAATGCCTGGGATTCATCGGCATAGCTCAACAGACCAAACTCCTCGCCGCCCAGGCGTATCGCCAGATCCATGGGCCGCGCAGCATAGTGTCCAAGCACCAGGGCCACCTGCTGCAGCGCCCTGTCACCCGCCCTGTGGCCGTAATGGTCGTTGTAGAGCTTGAAATGGTCGAGGTCCAGTATCGCCAGCATCAAGGTCTTGCCCTCGCGCCTTGCCTGCGCCAGACAGATCTCGAAATGCCGCTGGAAGCTGCGGCGATTGGCCAGGCCGGTGAGCGGATCATGCGTTGCCTCCCAGTCAAGCAGGCGTCGCAGCAGAAACTGCTCGCGCGCGCCGCGCTCGCGCAGATAGCTGCCGAACGCCATCATGCCCATGCACACCATGAGCAGGCTGGCGATATCGCGAAACTCCGTCCATTTCGCTGGCGTCAGGAACTGCCACGCCGTGAGCCAGTAGGCCGCGACCAGCACGGCGCCGGTCGGCAGCGCCTGACGCAGCGTCAGGCCGCAGGGAAACAGCACCGTCATCAGTATCAGGATCGATGCCGCCATGCCATCGCCAATGCCGATGCGGTTGTAGAGATAGCCGCCCGCATAGGTGCATATGCAATACACGGCGATGGTGGCCAGTCCCGCCACACCCAGCCATTCGCTGTCACGCAGACGCGGCAGGGCCAGCAGCAGTCCGACAAGCGCCATCAGGCTCACCAGGCGCGCTGGCACAAGGGTCAGCAGATATCGCGTCTCCATCGCCGTGCCTTGAACATGCTGCAGATAGCGCAGCACATCCCAACCCACGATGCCGACCCACAGCGCCACACCCAGCCATACGCAGGCCATGAAATTGAACGACTGGGTTTCCCGCAGGAAATGCACGAACTCACGCTCGACTTCGGGCGCGAAGCGCAACCAGCGATAACGGCTCTGCAACTCATGCCGATAAAGGCAGGAGGCGTTATCCATCGCGGAAGGGGTCAGAGGCGAGGAAGGCATATGCAAGCTAAAGCCTGTTCACGCTGTTTTTGTCGACGTTGCGCATGCGAGGAGGCTGCCGCCCAGCGCCCTGCATTGCCCGCGCAAATCGGCAGGCCGCAGACATTCCTTGGCAAGGCAAAGACCAGAAGTTCAATAGTTTCGAATTTGTCATAGAAACAGCTTCTGTTAACACACTGTTGCAATCTCCCGACACCGCGGTAGGGGCGGCTTTTTGCGCGTGGCTGAACGGCGGGCATACAAGATCCCGGTTTTCTGCCCCGGATCGCATATGAAAAATTACAAAACCCTTTCCTGGGATTTCCGGGCATTTTTCCATGCTCCACGGTTCATTTCCCCAATAAACTGTAAATACTCCTTTCACAGCCTCAGTATTTAGCTATTTAATTAATAGCAATACAGATTTCTGCCTGAGAGGAAACCCGATTCTTGCCTGCAATATTTGCTTTCCAACAGCATTTTTTGCCTGTTTTTTAAGCAAAAACTGCGTTTCGGTGACTTGCAGCAGCAAGCACCTGCGCGGCCGTCACCGAAGCCAGCGCAGACCGCTGTTGCGCGCGATGACTATGCACAGCGCCCCAGGAACCATGCCCGCATCCGCTGTGGATAAATGCACCGGCGTGCTCAAGCACTTTCTTGACCGAAATTGGAAAAAACCTGAACAAGCTGTGCGCAATCAGCGCAAGACACTGATTCATATGAATTTTTTCAGACATTTCCAACAGATTCCGCGCAACTACCCCCAGGGATATGCACAGCGTATACAGCCAGAATTGCTCCCGCAACGCTGTGGATAAGTGCCAGTGTTACCTGGCAGGAAAAAACTTATCCGCGCTTATCCACAGAATTCCCAGTCCTGCGAAAATAGCGGATCGACTGCCCTGGAGGCAGCCCCAATGCGCATCCGACAGATGTTTTATGTGCTCAAAAACGCGTTATGTAGCGTAAAAAACATAAGATTTAACATCTTATTCACTACATATCTGTGTTTTATTTCTTATTTATTACGGCTGGTGCTTAGAAGATCAGTCAATTTCGCTCTCAATGTCCCAGCAAAAGTGGGCCCAGTTGGGCCTTGAATCGTTCGATGACGTCGTCGCATCCATCCCCGGGTTCCGCAGCCGCGATGGCCAGCGGCGCATGGCGGCCCAGGTCGCCACCACGTTCAGCACTGCCCAGCTTGGAAAAGTCGATGACGACGCGCCGGCCCCGGAACGCTCGATTGCGGTCGTGCAGGCCGGGACCGGCGTCGGAAAATCGCTGGCTTACAGCATTCCCGCGATCACGCTTGCGCTGGCCCGCGGCACGCGGGTGCTGATATCGACGGCCACCGTGGCGCTGCAGGAGCAACTGGTCAACAAGGATTTGCCGGCCCTCGCCGCCCAGCTCGATCAGCCTTTCAAGTTCGCTCTGGCCAAAGGACGTGGCCGATTTGTCTGCAAGCTCAAGCTGGAGCGCCTTGCGGGCACCGGCGAGTCGCATGACGAGGCCGACGATCTGTTTGCCGAGGAGGAAGCGGCCACCCGTGCCCGCCCCGCACAGGAACTCGAGGCGCGCATGCAGTTCTATGCCAGCATGGCCGACGCCATGGCCACGGGAGTCTGGGACGGCGACCGCGATTCCCTGGCCACGCCGCCGGAGCCCGAGGCCTGGAGCCCTGTGGCGGCCGAGTCGAGTTCATGTACCGGCAAGCATTGCCCGGCCTTTGACGGCTGCACCTATTACGAGCGTCGCAAATCGATGGTTGCGGCCCAGGTGATCGTTGCCAACCATGACTTGCTGCTGTCCTCGCTGGGCGCGCGTCTGCTGCCCGACCTGGACAACTGCCTGCTGGTGCTTGACGAAGCCCACCATCTGCCCGCCACCGCGCTGTCCCAGTTCGCCTGCGCGCTGGACTTGAGCCGGCTGGGCTGGATAGACAAGCTCGCCAGCCGAGCGCTGCGCGTGGGCACGCTGCTGGAGGTCGAGGAGGTCGCCGACGTACCGACCCATTCCGGCAAACTGCGCCAGACACTGCAGGATCTGGCCAGGCTGGTCATGGATTTCTATGGGGATGAACTCAAGTCGCAGAAGGACAGCTGGGGGCCGGCGCGGGTGCGGGCAACGCGCGGGATATTGCCCGAGGCGCTGCTCGAGCCGCTGGCCCAGGCCTCGCACCATGCCAATGGCTTTCTCGATGCGCTGCGCGCGATTTCCAAGGCCTTGCGCCTGGAAATACGTGACAAACCTGAAGAAGCCCGCAGGTTGTCCACAATGTATGCACAAGTGGGCGCACTTGCTCCGCGGCTTGAATCGGTCTACGACACGGCCCAGCTTCTGCTGCAGCAGCCGGCTGAAAATGACAGCAGTCAGTACGTTCCCAACGCGAAATGGTTCACGTTGGAGGCAGATGGCGAATTCATCGTGGTCAAGGCCCATGCCAGCCCCCTGCTGCCAGGAGCGACCTTGCGTCGCCATCTGTGGTCCCAGGTGCGCGGCGCGGTGCTGACTTCGGCCACTTTAACAAGCTGTGGACAATTTGACTTCTTCCTGCACGAGTCTGGCCTGCACGGCGATGCGGCAGTGACCACGCTGGAAGTCCCCAGTCCCTTCGACTACGCGTCCCAAGGCATCTTCGTGGCCGCGGAAACCCATGCCGATCCACGCCAGGCCAGCGCCTTCACCAGCGAGATGGTCGATGCGCTGCTGCATGACCTGGCACGCGTTGAATCGGGCGCGCTGGTGCTGTTCACGTCGCGCGAGCAGATGCGCCAGGCCGTCGACGCGCTCTCCACCGCCATGCGTGCAAATGTATTGGTACAGACCGCCATGCCGCGTGCCCAGTTGCTGGCCCTTCACCGCGAACGTGTGGCGAACGGCCAGGCATCGATCATCTTCGGCATGCAGTCGTTTGGCGAGGGACTGGATCTTCCCGGCGCGCTGTGCGAGTCCCTGTTCATCACCAAGCTGCCGTTTGCGCCGCCTGACGACCCCGTCGGTGAAGCCCGTGCCGAATGGCTGCGCAGCGCCGGCAGGGATCCCTTCAGCGAGCTGGTGGTACCGGCCACGGCCATCCGCCTGGCGCAGTGGGTGGGACGCGCGATACGCACCGAGGAGGACAGGGCTTTCGTCTATTGTTACGACAAGCGACTGGTGCGCACCAATTACGGCCAGCGCCTGCTCAACGGCCTGCCGCCCTTTGCGCTGGAAAAGCGCGCGCCTCGATAAAAGAAGCCGGGCCCATCGGCTCGGCCATTGTTTCCACTGAAAGAGAAAGTATTCCCATGCCAGACCATGTACCCGCCTGTCCCCAGTGCAGCCTTGAGAACACCTACCCCGACGGTGCGAGCTACCTGTGCCCGGACTGCGCCTTTGAATGGCCGCAAGACAGCGCTGAAGCCCTCGAAGAGGGCGCAGCCGGTGAGGGCAGCATCCGTGATGCCCATGGCACGCTGCTGGCCGATGGCGACGCGGTGCTGCTGATCAAGGATCTCAAGGTCAAGGGTTCATCCACCGTGATCAAGAAAGGCACGAAAGTCAAAAGCATTCGCCTGGTCCATGGCAACGGCGATCACGACGTGGACTGCAGGACCGAGCAGGGCAGCTTCATGCTCAAGTCGGTGTTTCTGAAAAAAGCCTGAGCTTTAGGCCAGTCCGCGCCGTCAGCACAGGCGGCGCTGTGCGGTTTCCCGTCACGCCCGGCGCAGGGCGTGCACTTCCAGCCAATATTGGCTTGATTCCCCGGTCTGCCATCGCATTGATGGCCGCGACCTCACTTGCGCCTCCCGCCCGGCTCCCCGCTGCCGGCCGGCAAATCCGTGGCAGCGGGCGCTGCAGGCGTTTTTCGCTCATTCCCTGCCCAACCCCCTGGTCCCCACCTTCGAAGCCTGTTGAGCGGCCCGTGAGCCCCTTTGAGCCCCTTGATGCCCTTGGATTGTGCAGCTCCAGGCTTGCCCCTGCATGCCCTGTCCACGCCTGGACACCGGCCTTTTCGGATGCCGCAACAGGACAAAAGCCCGATGTAACCCGGTTACACGAACAGGGACCACCTCGGGAACACGTTGAAATAATTTGAACACTCAATGAAAACAACAACTTGGCGTTGCCTCACTGCATGGCCGCGCATTTTTCCACAGGTGTTGATAACAAGCTGTGGACAACTCCTCTTTTTCACGGTTTCGACAGGAAGTTTTCCCCAATTTCCTGGGTTATTCCGGGGAAACAGGTGTTTTTCCAGCAGGAAGGCATCCCAGAGGTTTGAACTTTGCGCTTTTTCCGCCGGGGATGCAAGACGGATTTCTCTGGATACGGGGTTTGAGCGGCTTGTCCCAGGAACTCTCCTAGTTGTTCATTTATTTCACTATAAGAAATTAGTCGTAGTAGTAGATGCGCCGTTCTTCTGTGGATAACTTGATTTTCCTGATAAAAATCAACGATCTATGTTTTCCAAAAGCCTGTGCGTGAACCCCTCTTGTGGATGTACCGCAAAAGTGGATAACTTTCAAAAAACTGAACTTCCTGTGGATAACAAAGCAGTTGATATTTAGATATCCACAGACTCACAAGCCGTTGTTTTTTCCACATATTTCGCCATAAATTCCTTATAAACAAAGGAAAGATAGCTATCAATTTATGAGTGGATAACTTTTTTTCAGGCTGCTTTCCATCGTTGTTTTACTGCTGTGTTTATTTTTTCTGGCCTGTGCTTGTCGAAATTCGTGTCAACGGCTGTTTGTTGACTTTCAAAAAACTGCCCAAATTTTGTGCGCTGTTGTTGTTCCTAATATTTCTATTTATACATAGTCATAGTAGTAGAGCTTGCAGAATATTGTGGATAACCTCATATTTCTCTTTTAAATCAACAAGTTATATTCAATGAAAGTATGTGTCCCGAGGGCGATTGCTGCTGCACCCGGATTGGGTATAACTTTCAATTGATCAGTATGCTTGTGGATAACATCATAGATGTGCAGAAATTTTCCTCAGGTTTATCCACAGGGAGTACAGGCCAAAAAAAACCGCCCTTGCGGGCGGTTGATGGATGGAATTCTCAGCTTTTGCGGTCGACTCTGTGGATAACTGCCGCCGATCAGAACCGGTGGGCGTAGCGCAGCTGCAGGAAGTTCTCGCCAGGATTGGGCCGCTTGATGCCGGCATTCGAAAAATGTTCGATGCGCACCATCACTTCATGTTCACGTCGTGCGCCGAAATTGGCGCCGACGGCCAAGTGGGTGGCGAAGTTGTAGCGCGTGCTGAACTGTTTGTCGTGGGACTGGTAGTACGCAGTCGACCACGCGAGACCGGTACCCGCCTGGGCAAACCATGCGGACTGGCCCTGGTCGCCGCGCCAGCGAAAGCTTGGAATCACGCCAAGCACATAGGAGCGCTGGCGCTCGCCAGTGATCATATGGCTGGACCAGTGGCTGGCAAACAGATCCCAATGGCCCGTGACCTGGCCCGAGCCCAGGGCGTAGGTCCATTTCTGCCAGGGGAGGGTCACGCCGATATTGGCGGCATAGGCATCGCTGGCTCCCACGGCTCCCTGTACGTACCAGGTGGGGGAATGGTCGTTGAATACCGGTTGGGACTGGACGCCCCAACTGGCCAACAGCAAGGCCACGCCGCCTGCCCATGAGGATGCAAGACGGGACATTTTCAACTGCATTGTTTACAACTCCGTTAGAAATAAATTACGCTTTTAAACAAGTGTATGGAGGATGAAAACATGTTTTTGACAGTAAATGTCGCCTGATGTTTTTGCCCCCAATTGCCTGTAGGGGCTTGCGCGGACGGCGGATCGCTGATCATCAATCGGTCAAAAAAAAGCAGGCACAAGGCCTGCTTTGACTATCCCGGCAAGCCGCAAGGGCTTGGCTTCGGTTTACTTCGCTGGCGTGCCAGCCGCCGGTGCCTGGCGATGTTCGCCATGGGGGCCATGGCGCTTGCCGTGGTGCGGGCCGTGGCGCAGGGTTTCGGCGTCAAAGGTCTTCTGCTGCGCCGGTGTCAACGTTGCATAGAAGGTCTTGGTGGCCTGGGCGCGGCGGTCTGCCTGGGCGTTACGCTCGGCGCGCTTTTGCTGCATGTGGTCTATGCGCTGCGGCGTGGTCAGCTTGGCGAAGTTTTCGCGGTCCATGCGCTTGCCGTGGGGCGCGGGCTTCATGGCTTCGCGGTAGCTGTTCCAGCCGGCTTGCTGGGCGTCGGTCAGCTGCAGCGCGGCCTGGAATTTCTGCGCTTTCTCGGCCATGCGCTTTTCATGGGCCGCATGGTCGCGTGGGTGGTGTCCTGGAGCACGGGCCGCGGGCTCCACGGCCGTCGTGGCGGCGGTGGCGGGCATGGCGGATGTCTGGGCCCATGTGGGCATGGCCAGCGCGGCAAAGATGGTGGCAGCGGCGGCGGTGGCGGTCAGAGTGCGTTGGAAAATAGCCATGGAGCAGGTCCTTTCTTGGGATGGATGAACACGCTGTGGCGAAGAAACTGCAGCGCTGGATGTCAGTTTGCGGTGCGTGTGTAACGCTCGCGTGTGGGCTGCGTGATGCTGTGTAAAGTAGTGACAACTTGCGGCGTATGCGTGAAACGCTTTTTTACAGGCCGCATGGCTTTGAAGCCTTGTATGGTTTGCGCCGAGAGCTCAATTTCAAATCAACCAGGGTGGTGATGGTCACCATCTGGCGCAGGGACTGCAGGCGCAGCTCTCCTGCGGCACAACAAAGGTAGTGGATGTTCAAGAACATGATCGTGTACCGCATTGCCGAGCAATGGCAGGGTACTTTGGAGCAGGTCGAGGAGGCGCTGGCACGCACGCCGTTCATCGAATGCGGCGCCACACAGGAGCGTTCCGCAGGCTGGGTGCAGCCGCGCGGCGAGGGCGAGGGCCTGTTTGCCGAGTCGGTTGGCGGGCAGTGGATCCTGCGCTTCATGAGCGAAAGCAAGATGCTGCCGGCCAGCGTGCTCAATCGCAAGGTGCAGGAGAAAGCCGATGCGATCGAGCGCAATTCCGGGCGCAAACCCGGCAAGAAGGAAAAGCAGGAGCTCAAGGACGAAGCCAAGCTCGATCTGCTGCCCATGGCTTTCACCAAGCAGGGCGGCATGTGGATCTGGATAGACCCCGAGGCGCGTTTTCTGGTGCTAGACACCGGCAGCCAGACACGCGCCGACGAAGTCGTGACGCTGCTGGTCGACGGACTGCCGGGCTTTGCCGTGGCATTGCTCGACACGCAGACAGCGGCCCAGGCCGCGATGGCGCACTGGCTGTCCAGCCAGGAGCCGCCCGTCGGCTTCACCATAGACCAGGAATGCGAACTCAAGAGCGCCGACGAGGCCAAGTCGGTGGTGCGCTATGCGCGCCACCCGCTGGACATCGATGAAGTCAAGGCGCACATCGAAGCCGGCAAGCTTCCGACCAAGCTTGCATTGACCTGGGACGACCGGGTTTCGCTGCTGCTGACCGAAGGCCTGCAGGTCAAGAAGATCACCTTCCTGGAAACCGTGTTTGACGGCCAGTCCAAGGACGACGGCGGTTTCGACGCCGATGTGGCAATTGCCACGGGCGAACTCAGCAAGCTGCTGCCCGATCTGATCGAAGCCCTGGGCGGCGAAG
>JBBKVU010000046.1:0-5107 GCA_037968595.1 Comamonas sp. | reverse complement strand
CCAGCCGCTGCGCCCGGCCGACCCCTTGCACGCCTTGCGCCTGTTTGCGACCCGCAAGCTGGCCGGCCCCTGGCCGGGCTGGACCCTGGGCGCAGGGCTGAGGCTGCAGAGCGGCACCTATGCCAGCGTCGGCAACGTAACCACCCGCCAGGGTGGTTATGCGCTTTTTGACGCGCTGGTCGCGTACCGAATCAATTCCTCCCTGTCGCTGCAGCTCAACGTCAACAACCTGTTCGACAAGGTCTATTTCGCCAAGTTCTCGCCCAACAGCCGCTACTTCAACAACTACTACGGCGACCCGCGCAACCTCACGCTGACGCTGCGCGCGAACTTCTGAGATCTGCGGCCGGCGCGGCCACCCCTGTCTTGTTCTTCCTGTTTTCCTTTCCATAACCTGTGACGTGAATGTGATGAAAAATCGTTCTTACTCCGTTTCCCGGCGCTTTGCCCCCCAACCGCTGGTGCGCCTGATGGCGCAATGCCTGGGCACCGGCCTGGCCATGGCTTCCATGGGCGCCGCCGCCCAGACCGCCGACAAGTCCCTGCAGGAAGTGGTCGTCAGCGACCAGGCCGCTGCCATTGGCGGCCTGCAGAAAACCTATTCGGGCGGCCAACTGGCGCGCGGCGGCGACCTGGGCATTTTGGGCCGCACCGACCTGATGGACGTGCCGTTCAGCACCACCAACTACACCTCGGCGCTGATCGAGAACCAGCAGGCGCTCAATATCTCCGACGTGGTGATGAGCGACGCCTCGGTGCGCACGCTGCAGGCGCGCGGCGGCTTTGGCGAAGACTTCCAGATCCGCGGCTTCACCGTCGGCATGCGTGACGTCTCGCTCAACGGCCTGTACGGACTGGTGCCCTCGACGCGCATCCCGCTGGAAATGATAGAGCGTGTGGAAGTGCTCAAGGGGCCTGGCTCGCTGACCAACGGCGTAGGCCCCAACGGCAGCGTGGGCGGCAACATCAACGTGGTGACCAAGCGTGCCGGCGATGAGCCGCTGACCCGCGTCACGGGCACCTACATGGGCAAGGGCCAGCTGGGCACCCACCTGGACGTGGGCCGGCGCCTGGGCAGCGACAACCAGTGGGGCGTGCGCGCCAACGGCGTGTGGCGCAATGGCGAAGGCAACATCGACGGCGGCCGCCAGCGCCTGGGCCTGGGCTCGCTCGGCCTGGACTATGCGGGCGACAAGCTGCGCTGGTCGCTGGATGCGCTGGCCACCGACGGCAAGACCACGGAATTCCGCCCTCAGGTGGGCTTTCGCAGCGGCACCACCAGCGTGCCGGCGGTGCCGGACGCGCGCCTGAACTTCTATCCGGGCACGGAACTGACGGACAAGGCCAAGACCGTGATCTCGCGCCTCGAGTACGACCTCAGCGACCGCACCACCGTCTATGGCGGCATAGGCTACAGCGATGTCAAGAGCTACCAGAACTTCCCCGGCGCCTGGGGCACGGAGCCCGATGCGCAGGGCAACTTCAGCGTCTCCAACGGCTACTACGACGAGTACAACAAGACGCTGTCGGCCGATGCCGGCCTGCGCACGCGCTTCAAGACCGGCAGCATAGGCCACACGCTGGTGGTCTCGGCCAACCACATGGCGCGCGAGACCGGCTACTTCTACACCGCCACCGGCTCCACCCCTTCCAACCTCTACAAACCTTCGCCGCTGCCGACGATCACCAGCCCGCGCCTGGCGCCCAGCAAGACCGCCGAGCTCGCGCAGCAAAGCCTGGCGATTGCCGACACCATGGCCTTCATGGACAACCGCGTGCTGCTGACCCTGGGCCTGCGTGACCAGACCATCCACCAGAAGAGCGTCAACGGTTCCACCGCCTACAAGGCCAGCGCCATCACGCCGCTGGCCGGCCTGGTGTTCAAGGCCACGCGCGACACATCGATCTACACCAACTACACCGCAGGTCTGCAGGCCGGCGGCATTGCCGGCGTGGGCCTGGTCAACGAAGGCCAGGTGTTCGCGCCGCAGAAGTCCAAGCAGGTCGAACTCGGCGTGAAAAAGGACTGGGGCATGCTGATGACGCAGGCGGCGATCTACCAGATCACCCAGCCCGCCAGCATGACCGAAAACAATGTCTACAGCTACGGCGGCGAGCAGCGCAACCGCGGCCTGGAGCTGAGCGCCTACGGCGAAGTGCAGCGCGGCCTGCGCCTGATGGCCAGCGCGGCCTTCAACGATGCCAAGCTGACGCGCACCGCCAGCGGGGCCAACCAGGGCAACAACGCCAATGGCGTGCCCAAGCGCACCTTCAACGTGGGCCTGGACTGGGACACCCCCTGGGTTTCCGGCCTGAGCCTCAACGGCCGCGTGATCCACACCGCGCCCATGTACTTCGATGCCGCCAACCAGTTGCGCATGCAGGGCTGGACCCGCGTGGACATCGGTGCGCGCTACCGCACCAAGGTGGGCAGCAACCCCGTGGTGCTGCGCGCCAGCCTGGAAAACGTCGCCGACAAGGCGTACTGGGTGACCAGCCCCAACCCCAGCTATGCGACGGTGGGCGCGCCGCGCACGCTGATGCTGTCGGCTCAAGTGGACTTCTGATCGCCTGAGCCCCCAGGGCAGCGCCGAGGCCGGCAAGCCTGGGCGCTGCCTTTGACATTTCATCCAAAGCAACAACGCCAATGCAAAGCCACACCATCAAGATCTGGGCCTGGGTGCACAAATGGAGCAGCCTGGTCTGCACCGTGTTCATGCTGCTGCTGTGCCTGACCGGCCTGCCGCTGATCTTTCACCATGAGATCGGCCACCTGCTGGGCACCGAAGTCGAGGCCCCGCCCATGCCCAAGGACACGCCGCATGCGAGCCTGGACAAGGTGCTGGACCTGGCGCGCGCCCAGTATCCCGAGCGCATCGTGCAGTTCGTCTCCAAATCGGACGAGACCGACGACATCTGGTACGTCACCATGACGCACACGCCGGCCAACACCGACGACTTCCGCACGGTGATCGTCGACGCGCGCAGCGCCGAGCTGCTGCCCCTGCAGCCGCGCTTCGATGAAGGCTTCATGTGGATCATGTTCAAGCTGCACGTGGACCTGTTTGCCGGACTGCCGGGCAAGCTGTTCCTGGGCTTCATGGGCCTGCTGCTGCTGGTGGCCATTGTCAGCGGCGTGGTGCTCTACGCGCCCTTCATGCGCAAGCTCGATTTCGGCACCGTGCGCCGCGACCGCACGCCGCGCGTCAAATGGCTGGACCTGCACAATCTGCTGGGCATGGTGACCCTGGTCTGGCTGTTTGTTGTCGGCGCCACGGGCATGATCAATACCTGGGCCGATCTGGTGATCAAGTACTGGCAGCACGACCAGCTCAGCAGCGTGCTCGCGCCGTACCAGGGCCAGCCCACCGTGGCCCTGGCCGAGCGCGCGCCGGTGCAGCAGTCGCTGGACGCGGCCATGCAGCAGCTGCCGGGCACCAAGCTGTCCTTCATTGCCTTTCCCGGCACCAGCTTTTCCAGCCCGCACCACAACACCGTCTTCCTGCGTGGCAACGAGCCGCTGACCTCCAAGCTGCTGCACCCGGTGCTGGTCGATGCCAAGACCTCGGCCGTGACGGCGGCGCCCGCCATTCCCTGGTACCTCACGGCCTTGCTGGTCTCGCAGCCGCTGCATTTCGGCGACTACGGCGGGCGGGCAATGCAGATCATCTGGGCGCTGCTGGACATCGCCAGCATCTTCGTGCTGGGCACCGGGCTCTATCTGTGGCTCAGGAAAGGCCGCCAGGCCGCCCAGCCCGGCGACAAGCCGCTGGCGCGCAAAGCCCTGCCCCAGGAGGCCACGCCATGAAGCGCAACCAGACCCGCTTTCTATCCCTTTGGGGCTGGCCGATTGCATTGGGCGTGCTGACCGGCACAGGGCTGATTTCGGCGCTGTTCAGCGACGGCGGTTTCGGCGACCTGCTGTCCGGCGTCTGCCTGGGCGCGGTCACGGCCGTGGGCCTGTGGTTCAGCCTGCTGCGCTCGCGCTGAACGCAGAGGATGTTTATGCCGGCCGCCAGTCGGCCAGGCATTGCGTGGCCAGGCGGCGCGCGTAAGCCGCATCGACATCGGCGCCCGCGCCCATCAGCAGGCGGTAGACGATGGGCGCGGCCACCCGGTCGACCACGTACTCCACCGAGGGCACTGCCTCACCGCGCGTGGCGGCGCGCTCCACCATGTCGGTGATCTGGCCGGCGGTGAAGACGAAGCAGGGCGCCACGCCTTCAATCTTGTAGCCGCCGCAGACCACGTCGCGCACCAGCGCCAGCCCCGGCTCGGACGCCATTTCCTCGACAAACAGCTCCGACCAGGTCAGCAGGTCGGCGCGAAAGCTGCCGGTGTCGGGCGCCGGGCCGTCGGGGCGCAGGCGTTCTGCGGCGACATCCGACAGCAGCGCGGCCAGGTCGCCCCAGCGGCGATAGATGGTGGACGGGGTGACACCCGCGCGCGCGGCAATCATCGGCACGGTCAGCGCCCCGCGCCCCAGCTCCTGCAGCAGCGCGCGCGTGGCGTCGTGTATGGCGGATTGCACGCGCGCGCTGCGTCCACCGGTGCGGGTTGCGGGTTTGGTCGTCATGCGGGAAATTTTAAAGCAAATAAATTGCGTTAACAAAGGGTGCAGGCGCATAATCACAAAAGCTCAATATTTGCTTTAAGGAGTCGCCATGGCGTCCACCCTGTCCCTGCGCTCTGCCTTGCGCCTCCAGGCTTCGCTGATCTTTGCCTTCATGGCCGCCTCCAGCGTGCCTTCGCCGCTGTATGCGATCTACCGCGCCGAATGGGGTTTTTCGCCAGCCACGCTGACGGCGGTGTTCGCGGTCTATGTGTTCAGCCTGCTGGCCGCGCTGCTGACGCTGGCACCGCTTTCCGATCATTTGGGCCGGCGACCCGTGGTGCTGGGAGCGATTGCCGTGGAGTTGCTGTCCCTGGTGCTGTTTCTCTGCGCGGATTCGGTGGCGCTGCTGGTGGCCGCCAGACTGGTGCAGGGCGCGGCGACGGGCGTGGCGCTGAGCGTTCTCGGCGCCGGCATTGCCGACCTGGACCGCCAGCGGGCGCCGCTTATTAACAGCACCGCGCCGCTGTTCGGCCTGGGCGCGGTGCTGTTAAT
>JBBKVU010000045.1:0-4126 GCA_037968595.1 Comamonas sp. | reverse complement strand
GCCTGCAGGCCGGCATTTACGACGATGACGCCTCGGACACACTGCGCCGCGCGCTGGTGCTGCAGTTTCCCGACGGCAGCTGGAAGCTCGACGCCATCACCCAGCCGGGCCGCTGGATGGTCTACATGGGCAAGTTTGCCGACAACCAGGCGCTGGAAAAGAAACGCGCCGAGCTCGTGGCGCGCAAGCTCGACCATGACCGCGCGGGCGGAGCGCTCGAGCCCGGGCTGTCGCTGGGACGTTTCAGCAGCGAGGAAGCCGCGACGCGCGAACTGACCCAGCTGGTGCGCCAGGGCGTGCGCAGCGCCCGCGTGGTGCAGGAGCGCCCCGACAAGCACGGCTTCGTGCTGCGCCTGCCAGCGGCCACGCCCGCGCTGCGCACGCAGCTTGAAGCCCTGCCGGCGTTTGGCGGCAAACCGCTGCGCGCCTGCGGTTCATGACGCCCTGCGCCGCGAACACTCCCGTTCGCCCTGAGCCTGTCGAAGGGTGAAGTTTCCACGCAAAAAAGCCCGGCAGAACCGGGCTTTTTTGTGGGTGCGACGGGCGATCAGACGCGTGGGTCCAGCGCCAGCAGGTCTTCGACCAGGGCCTGCAGATCCTTGGTAAGGCGCAGATAGCCGGACTGGTCGAGCGCCAGGGTCTGCTCGTCCATGTAGAGCTTGCGGTTGATCTCGATCTGGATGCTGTGGCGGTTGTCGGCCGGATTGCCGTAGCGGCGCACCAGCTCCACGCCCTTGTAGGGATGGTTGTAGTCGACGCTGTAGCCGCGCTCGCGCAGGAAAGCGCAGATGCGCTGCGACAGGCGCGTGTCGGCCGTGGTGCCATCGCGGTCACCGATCACGAAGTCCGCATGCACCAGTCCGGGGTGCAGCGTCGCATGGCTGGCAGCAACCGCAGGCATCGAATGGCAGTTGATGTGGATGCTGTAGCCATGACGCGCATGGGCGGCGTCAATGGCCTTGGCCACGGCCGCGTGATACGGCTTCCAGCAGCGCTCGATGCGCGCCAGCAATTCATCCACCGACAGCGCGCGCTCATAGATGGGCACGCCGGCATCGGTGAACTTCCAGATCAGGCCCTTGCCCAGACGCACTTTCTGCAGCACCACCTGGTCCTCGGTGACCGGCAATGGCCAGTCGCCGTCAATCATGCCGGTGTCGACTTCCGTGGTGTCACGGTTGGCATCGAGGTAGATGCGCGGGAAGTGCGCCTCGACCCAGCTCACGCCCAGTGACGGCGCAAACGCATAGATCTTTTCGACATGCGTGTCTTCGGCCTGGCGCAGCGTGGCCAGCGGCAGGCAGGAGCCGAAGTCGTCGGGATAGCAGGTGCCGCTGTGCGGCGAGTCCAGCACCACGGCACTGGTGCCGGGAACGCTGGTCACCATCTGGGCCGCGGCGGGAGCGTGGGCCACGCCGGCCACTCCGGGCTGGGCGTGCTGGAAACGTTGGCTGATCAATTGCAGGACGGGATGCATAAGCAGACTAGAGTGAGGGTACCGTTCCTCTACAAAATGTCGAAGGAAGACGGTGTCAACTGCAGACGGCCTTTTCTCTATTCACAGCGTTTGATACTGGCGTGCCCCAACAAAGGGACACCGAGCAAGGGCCGCCCCGCAGCGATGGTGTCGTCCCCCTCCACCGAAGGTTGAGAGGGGGGAGCGGGGGCCGGCCATCCGGCGTGAGCCGCTCAGGGGGTGTTAATCCAACTGGATCTTGGCGTAGGCCGCGACTTGCTTCATCTTGGCAATCTCGGTCTCGATCTGCTTGGAGAAGGCAGCCGTGGTCGTGCCCGTGGGGTACAGACCCTGGGCAGCCATGCGTTGCTTGACCACGTCTTCCTTCAGCGCCGCGGCAACGGCCTTCTGGATGCGGGCCACCTGGGCGGCAGGCATGGACTTGGGCGCCACCAGACCGAACCACGAAGGATCGTTGATGTCCTTGTAGCCCAGTTCTGCGTAGGTGGGGACTTCAGGCAGCACGTCAAGGCGTTCGGGCCAGCTCACGGCAATGGCACGCACCTTGCCGGACTTGATCTGGGCCAGCGAGGAAGCCACCTGGTCGAAGTACACGGGAACCTGTCCGCCAAGCACGTCATTGATGGCCGGGCCGGCGCCGCGGTAGGGAATGTGCAGCATGTCGGTGCCGGTGGCACGCTTGAACAGCTCGCCCCACATGTGACCGATGGTGCCGTTGCCGGGCGTGGCGTAGCTGACCTTGCCGGGATTGGCCTTGAGGTAGGCGACGAGTTCGGCCATGTCCTTGACGGGCAGGGTCTTGGGGTTGATCACGATCACGCCCGGGGCCTTGACCATTTCGGTCACGCCGACGAAATCCTTCATGGCGTCATAGGGCATCTTGGTCAGCACGGCGGGGTTCACGCCATGGGTCGACAAGGTGGCCACGCCCAGCGTCAGGTTGTCGGTGGCGCGTGCCACTTCGGACATGCCGATCGAGCCGCCCGCACCGGCGCGGTTCTCGATGACCACGGGCTGGCTCAGGATGCGGCCCAGCACGTCCTGCAGATTGCGCACGACCATGTCGGTGGAGCCGCCCGGGGGAAAGGGCACCACGATGCGCAGGGGCCGGCTATTGTCCTGCGCAAAAGACATTCCTGGAACGACAGTTGTGGCGGCGATGGAGGCAATAAAGTGACGACGTTGCATGGTGATATTTTCCTTTTCGATAAGAAAGATTAACGGAATTCGTGGCATAGACAAAGCAATACCTGTGCCTGTTGTTATTCCGAATTGGAATACATTCAAGCTATATGAGCATTCTTAGCCATTCTCTGTGATTGATCTCCATGACCAGTTTGCGCCGCCTTAATCCTCCTGTACATCTGTTGCGGGCTTTTTCCACCGTGGTGCGTTTCGGCGGTGTTTCGCGCGCGGCGGAGGCGCTGCATCTGACGCAAAGCGCGGTCAGCAAGCAAGTGCAGGAGCTCGAGAAATGGGTCGGCGTCACCCTGTTCGAGCGCAGCCGCAAGCGGCTCACGCTGACCCCGGCCGGCGAGCGCTATGAACGCAGCGTGCGTGCCCTGCTTTCCCAGCTCGAGGCCGCGACGCTGGAGTTGATCACCAGCGATGACCGCCGCGGTGCGCTCTACCTGTCGGTGCTGCCCACTATTGGTGCCAAATGGCTGATCCCGCGGCTGCCGCAGTTCCAGCAGCGCGAACCCCAGGTCACGCTGCATTTCGTGCCCTATGTCCACAGCTATGACTTCGAGAGCCCGACGCTGGACTGCTCCATCCTGTTCGGCGACGGCCACTGGCCGGGCGCGCGCGCCCACTATCTGGTCGGCCAGCAGGTCGCGCTGATTGCGCCGCCCGACAACAGCCCCGGCGCACTGCAGTTGCGCACGCCCGAAGACCTGATCCACTGCACCCGGCTGCGCCATGTCACCATTCCCGACGCCTGGGCGCAATGGAGCCAGGCGCATGGCGTGACCGGCATGCGCGCGCTCGACGGCCCGCAGTTCGACCAGTTCCAGAGCATCATCCGCGCCGTGATGGCGGGCATGGGCGTGGCGCTGGTGCCGCGCTGTCTGGTGCAGGACGAGATCGCTTCCGGACTGGTCACCGAACCGCTGCCCGGCCATGGCTACGCCAGCCACCTCGGCTACTGGTTCTGCTACCCCGAAGGGCGCTCTCACCATGGCGCGCTGGGCACCTTCCGCAACTGGCTGCTGGAGTCGGCCGCGCAGTCGAGCGCGGCGATGATCGCCGCCAGCCAGGCGGCGCGTGCGGCCGCCACGCAAACCGCAGCGTGAGGCCTCATCGCGCAGAAGGCTGCACCGGCAACGCCGGAAAACGCACGCTGAAGCGCGCCCCGGGCGGGTTTTGCGTGCGCGCCGGCTCGAGGTAGACCTGGGCGCCATGCTGGCGTGCAATCTCCTGCACGATGGGCAGGCCCAGGCCCGAGCCGTCGGCCTGCGTGCCCAGCGCGCGGTAGAACGGCTGGAACACCAGCGCGCGCTCGGCCTCGGGCACGCCCGGGCCGGTGTCTTCGACCTGCAGCAGCAGCACCCGGCCAAACGTGTCGGTCAGCAGCCGCACCGTGACCACGCCCGGCTGCTCGGGCGTGGACGGCGTGTAGTTGATGGCGTTGTCGACCAGGTTGCGCAC
>JBBKVU010000044.1:0-7845 GCA_037968595.1 Comamonas sp. | reverse complement strand
CCTGCGGCACCGGCCGCGGCCGCTGCCTCGGCGCCGCCCGCGGCTTGCGCGTCGGCGTACATCTTCTCGCCGAGCTTCTGGCTCACGGTCATCAGGGCCGTGGTCTTGGCGTCGATCGCGTCCTTGTCTTCAGCCTTGAGGGCTTCCTCGACTTCCTTGACGGCGGCTTCAATCGCCGACTTCTCGGCGGCGTCGAGCTTGTCGCCGTGCTCGGCCAGGCTCTTGGTCACGCTGTGTACCGCGGCTTCGCCCTGGTTCTTGGACTGCACGAGTTCCAGCTTCTTCTTGTCATCGGCCGCGTTGAGTTCCGCGTCCTTGACCATTTGCTGGATCTCTTCTTCCGACAGACCCGAGTTCGCCTTGATGGTGATCTTGTTTTCCTTGCCCGACGCCTTGTCCTTGGCGGACACATTCAGGATACCGTTGGCGTCGATGTCGAAGGTCACTTCGATCTGCGGCACGCCGCGGCCTGCCGGTGGAATGCCTTCAAGGTTGAACTCGCCGAGCATCTTGTTGCCCGAAGCGATTTCGCGCTCACCCTGGAACACCTTGATCGTCACTGCCGGCTGGTTGTCGTCAGCCGTGGAGAACGTCTGCGCGAACTTGGTCGGGATGGTGGTGTTCTTGGTGATCATCTTGGTCATCACGCCGCCCAGGGTTTCGATACCCAGCGACAGCGGCGTCACGTCCAGCAGCAGCACGTCCTTGCGGTCGCCCGACAGCACCTGGCCTTGGACGGCGGCGCCGACAGCCACGGCTTCATCGGGGTTCACGTCCTTGCGGGGTTCCTTGCCGAAGAATTCCTTGACCTTTTCCTGCACCTTGGGCATGCGGGTCATGCCGCCGACCAGGATCACGTCCTGGATGTCGGACACGGAGATGCCGGCGTCCTTGATGGCCATGCGGCAAGGCGCAATGGTGCGCTCGATCAGTTCGTCGACCAGGCTTTCGAGCTTGGCGCGCGTCAGCTTGATGTTCAGGTGCTTGGGGCCCGAAGCGTCAGCGGTCACGTAAGGCAGGTTGATGTCGGTCTGGGCGGAGTTCGACAGTTCGATTTTGGCCTTTTCCGCAGCTTCCTTCAGGCGCTGCAGCGCGAGCACGTCCTTGGACAGATCGACGCCTTGTTCCTTCTTGAACTCGGTGATGATGTAGTCGATGATGCGCTGGTCGAAATCTTCGCCGCCCAGGAAGGTGTCGCCGTTGGTCGACAGCACTTCGAACTGCTTTTCGCCGTCCACGTCGGCAATTTCAATGATGGAGACGTCGAACGTGCCGCCGCCCAGGTCATACACGGCAATCTTGCGATCGGCCTTGTCGGTCTTGTCTAGGCCGAAGGCCAGGGCCGCAGCCGTAGGTTCGTTGATGATGCGCTTGACATCCAGACCGGCGATGCGGCCTGCATCCTTGGTGGCCTGGCGCTGGGCATCGTTGAAGTAGGCCGGCACGGTGATCACGGCTTCGGTCACGGGCTCGCCCAGGAAGTCCTCGGCGGTCTTCTTCATCTTGCGCAGCACTTCGGCGCTGATCTGCGGAGGAGCCATCTTCTGGCCGCGCACTTCGATCCAGGCGTCGCCGTTGTCAGCCTTGGTGATCGTGTTGGGCATCAGGTCGTTGTCCTTTTGCACTTCCTTCTCGGCAAACTTGCGGCCGATCAGGCGCTTGGAAGCGTAGATCGTGTTGCGGGGATTGGTCACGGCCTGGCGCTTGGCCGAGGCGCCGACGAGAATCTCGCCGTCTTCCTGGTAGGCAATGATCGACGGCGTGGTGCGCGCACCTTCGCTGTTCTCGATCACGCGAATGGTGTTGCCTTCCATCACAGCCACGCAGCTGTTGGTGGTGCCCAGATCGATACCGATGATTTTTCCCATGTTCTTCTCCGAAATATTGAATATATGAATGGCTGGTAACTTGTGGCGTGCGGGCCTGGCTTCAAGCCGTCACGCCGAAATTTTTCACGGCGCGCGCGGCGCCGCGGGTTCCAGGCTAGTTAGGGGCGGCCACGGTCACCAGCGCCGGACGCAGGATGCGGTCGGAGATCAGATAACCCTTTTGCAGCACGGCAACCACGGTATTGGGCGCCTGATCGGCGGGCACCGCGCTGATTGCCTGGTGCAGATGGGGGTCGAATTTGTCACCGGCCGCGGGGTCTATGGGCAGAACCCGGTTGCGTTCCAGCGCCGAAACCAGCTGGCGGCGCGTGGCGTCGGCACCTTCGCGCAGCTGCTCGGACGTGGCCGACTGGATGGCCAGCGCGGCGTCCAGACTGTCGCAGATAGGCAACAGGCTTTCGGCAAAGCTCTCGATGCCGAACTTGCGCGCCTTGGAGACTTCATCTTCTGCGCGGCGGCGCGCGTTTTCCGCTTCGGCCTTGGCGCGCAGGAACTGGTCGGCGAGTTCGGCGCTCTTGGTCTTGATCTCCGCGAGCTCGGCCTGCAGGCGGGCGATTTCGTCCGCGCTGTGGGCAGCCATTGCGGCTTCCACTTCTTCAGGCGAGGCATCTGTCGGGGCAGGGTGGGCTGTAGGATTCTGTTCAGACATGGGTTAAGGCTTAAAGAATAAGAGGAAATAAACAACTGCTGCGCAGATGGGGCAGGTGCCGCCAGATTTCAAGGCCGGCATCGGCAACACGGCGGTAGACCAGCATCTGGCAAGGACATCTGAGCCCCGGAGTGTACAAGCCAGAAGAAGCGACGCTATAATTGCCTGCTTTGCCTTGCCACACCGCTACAGACGCAGCGGGGGGCCCAACCCAAAAGGGAGTTTACATGCGTCATTACGAAATCATTTTGTTGATCCACCCGGATCAAAGCGAACAAGTTCCAGCCATGCTGGAGCGCTACAAGGGCATGATTACCGCCGGCGGCGGTAAGGTGCACCGTGAAGAAGACTGGGGCCGTCGTCAACTGGCCTACATGATCAACAAGCTTGCCAAGGCCCACTACCTGTGCCTGAACATCGAAGCTGATCAGGCCGTGATGGCTGAACTGGAACACGCGTTCAAGTTCAACGACGCCGTGCTGCGTCACCTGACCGTGCAAAAGAAGAAGGCTGACACTGCACCTTCTTCGATGATGAAGACCGTCGAGCGCGAAGAAGCCCGCAAGGCTAACCAAGCCGAACAGGCCTGAGCTCAGCGTCACATCACGCCCACGGAGTGGAAAACCACGTTGTCCTGACTGCCTGTATCGCCGAGGTCGAACCCCTGCGCTACACGCCCGCCGGACTGCCAGCGCTGGATCTGCGAATCGAACACGAGTCGCAGCAGCAAGAGGCAGGTACCCAGCGGAAAGTCACGGCAGCTGTCAAAGCGGTGGCCTTCGGTGCACTGGCAGAGCGTCTGGCTCGTCAGGCCCCGGGCAGCAGCTGGAAGTTTCAAGGCTTCCTCGCTACCCCGCGAAACAGCAAGACAGTGGTGATGCACATCCAGGATATTCAACAAAATTAATTTTCAAGAGGTCCAGCAATGGCCACGTTCAAGAAATTCAACAAAGACAAGCGCCCCAAGCGCAACACCCAGTCGCTGCTGTTCAAGCGCAAGCGCTTCTGCCGCTTCACCGTGGCTGGCGTTGAAGAAATCGACTACAAGGATGTCGACACGCTGCGTGACTTCATCGGCGAAAACGGCAAGATCGTGCCCGCACGTCTGACCGGCACCCGCGCCATCTATCAGCGTCAGCTGAACACCGCCATCAAGCGCGCGCGCTTCCTGGCCCTGGTGCCTTACAGCGACCAGCACAAGATCTAAGGAGCACGAACCATGCAAATCATTCTGCTCGAAAAGGTTGTAAACCTGGGTAACCTGGGCGATATCGTCAAGGTCAAAGACGGCTACGCCCGTAACTTCCTGATCCCTACCGGCTCTGCACGCCGCGCGACCGAAGCCAACAAGGCCCAGTTCGAAGCCAAGCGCGTTGAACTGGAAAAGGCTGCTGCTGAAAAGCTGGCTGCTGCACAAGCTGAAGGCGAAAAGCTCGCCGGCAGCAATGTCAAGCTGTCGCAAAAGGCGGGCGTTGACGGCCGTCTGTTCGGCTCGGTGACCAACCACGACATCTCGGCTGAGCTGAACAAGCAAGGCTACAAGGTCGTGAAGTCGCAAGTGCGCCTGCCCAACGGTCCCATCAAGACCATTGGCGATACCACCGTCAGCGTGTCCCTGCACACCGACGTGGTGGTCGACGTGACCGTTTCGGTCTACGGCGAAGCTGCCTAATTCAGCGCCTTGGCCCTGAAACAAAGCCGCCCTCGGGCGGCTTTTGTGTTTTTTGCTTTGTCTTTGTCCTCCGTCTTTGCAAGCCATAGCCGCGTCTGGCGTGCGTACAACGCGCAGCGCTGATGACGCCGACGCCAGCTGCGGCTAGGATGGAGGGCTTGCCCCCAAGGAAATTCATGTCCTCTGTTATGCCTCCGCTTGAGCTCGATGATGCTTTTTCTCCCCCGGATCGCCAGGTCGCGCAGCTGCGCGTGCCGCCGCATTCGATGGAGTCCGAATCGAGCGTGCTGGGCGGCCTGCTGCTGGACAACAACGCCTGGGACCGCGTGGGCGACCTGCTGTCGCACAGCGACTTCTACCGCCATGAGCACCAGCTGATCTATGAAGCCATAGGCAAGCTGATCAACGGCAGCAAGCCCGCCGACGTGATCACGGTCTACGAACACCTGCAGACCATGGGCAAGGCCGAGGAAATCGGCGGCCTGATGTATCTGAACCAGCTGGCCCAGTATGTGCCCAGCGCCACGAATATCCGCCGCTATGCGGAAATCGTGCGCGATCGCGCCATCCTGCGCAAGCTGATCACGGCCAGCGACGATATCGCCACCAACGCCTTCAACCCCCAGGGCAAGACCGTGGAACGCGTGCTGGACGAGGCCGAGCAGAAGATCTTTGCGATTGGCGAAGAGGGCGCGCGCAACAAGCAGGGCTTCCAGTCGCTCGATACGCTGGTCGTCGACCTGCTGGACCGCGTCCAGGAAATGGCCGACAACCCCATGGATGTGACCGGCGTGCCCACGGGCTTTGCCGACCTGGACCGCATGACCTCGGGCATGCAGGCCGGTGACCTGGTGGTCCTCGCGGCCCGTCCTTCCATGGGCAAGACCGCGCTGGCGGTGAACATTGCCGAACATGTGGCGCTCAACGAAGGCCTGCCGGTCGCGATCTTCTCGATGGAAATGGGCGCGGCCCAGCTGGCGGTGCGTATCGTCGGCTCGATCGGCCGCGTGAACCAGGGCAATCTGCGCACCGGCAAGCTCAATGACGACGAGTGGCCGCGCCTGACCGAAGCCATCGAGCGGCTGCGCACGGTGTCGCTGCACATCGATGAAAGTCCGGGCCTGACGCCTGGCGAGCTGCGCGCCAACTCGCGCCGCCTGGCGCGCCAATGCGGCAAGCTGGGTCTGATCGTGGTCGATTACCTGCAGCTGATGAGCGGCTCGGGCTCGGCCGCAAGCTCCGACAACCGCGCGACCGAACTCGGCGAAATCTCGCGGGGTCTGAAGATGCTGGCCAAGGAACTGCAATGCCCGGTGATTGCGCTGTCGCAGCTCAACCGCTCGGTCGAGCAGCGCACCGACAAGCGCCCGATGATGTCCGATCTGCGCGAATCGGGCGCCATCGAGCAGGATGCCGACATCATCATGTTCATCTACCGCGACGACTACTACAACAAGGACTCCAAGGAGCCCAACATTGCCGAAGTCATCATCGGCAAGCAGCGTAACGGCCCCACCGGCACGGTGAAGCTGTTCTTCCAGAAGAACCAGACGCGGTTCGAGAATCTGGCAATGGGCGCGGATGACTTTTAAAGCACCCTTACAGGCATAAAAAGGAAAACGGCCCGAAGGCCGTTTTCCTTTTTATGCGGGAAGTTTTGCCGCCGGGCCGCCCCAAGGCAAAACGCGGCGGCAAATACTATGGGGGGCTTGCCCCCCATCGCGCAGCTACGCGCAGCGAGCAAGCGTGGGGGTCACATGCGCCACAGCGCAATCACCAGTCCGAGCACGGTCACGCCCAGCACGGCGCAGGCCCAGGCCAGGCGCTGGGCGCCGGTGCGCAGCAGGTCGACGGTGCGTATCACCTGGGCGTTCTGCTCGGCCAGCTGCTGTATCAGCTCGGCCGACTGCTGCTGGCCTTGCTCCAGCTGGCGTATGCGGCCTTCGAGCGACTGGATCAACTGCAGCGCCTGCTCGCCCGAGGAGTGGGGAGTCGACAGCCGGCTTGACGCCGATGGCGCCGCAGCTTCCTCGGCCGCGCCATCCTTCTTGCGCAGCAGGCCCTTGGCGGCCTTGACCACCTGGGGCGTGGCTTCGATGACATCGCCCCAGGGAACCAGCTTCAGTGCAGTGATCCAGCTGATCGCCATGGCTTAGAGCACCTCGCTGGCAAAGTCCGCCAGGCGCGAGCGCTCGCCGCGCGCCAGCGTGATGTGGCCGCTGTGCGGCCAGCCCTTGAAGCGGTCCACCGAATAGGTCAGGCCCGACGAGCCTTCGGTGAGGTAAGGCGTGTCGATCTGCGCCAGGTTGCCCATGCAGACGATCTTCGTGCCGGGGCCGGCGCGCGTGATCAGCGTCTTCATCTGCTTGGGCGTGAGGTTCTGCGCCTCGTCCAGGATCAGGTACTTGTTGAGGAAGGTGCGCCCGCGCATGAAGTTCATGCTCTTGATCTTGATGCGGCTGCGTATCAGCTCGTTGGTCGCGGCACGCCCCCACTCGCCGGCGTTGCCGCCGTCGCCCTTGGCCAGGAACTCGAGGTTGTCGTCGAGCGCTCCCATCCAGGGGCCCATCTTTTCCTCTTCGGTGCCGGGCAGGAAGCCGATGTCCTCGCCGACGCTCACCGTGGCGCGCGTCATGATGATCTCGGTGTAGCGGCGTTCGTCGAGCACCTGGGTCAGGCCGGCGGCCAGTGCCATCAGCGTCTTGCCGGTGCCAGCCGTTCCGGTCAGCGTCACGAGGTCGATTTCCGGGTCCATCAGCAGGTTCATCGCGAAGTTCTGCTCGCGGTTGCGCGTGGTCACGCCCCAGACTGCATTTTTGGCATGGCCATAGTCGCGCAAGGTCTTGAGCACGGCAGTGCGGTCGCGGATTTCAGTCACGCGCAGGAACAGGCTGGGTTCGCCCGGCGCCTCGTAATAGACAAACTGGTTGATCATGAACTGGCCGACGATGGCGCCCGTGACCCGGTAGCAGGTGTAGGGGCCTTCGTTCCAGCTTTCCATGCCCTTGCCGGCCTTGGTCCAGAAATCCTGGGGCAGCGGCATCAGGCCCGAATACAGCAGGTCGCCGTCCTCGAGCACCTTGTCGTTCTGGTAGTCCTCGGCGGCCAGGCCCAGCGCGCGCGCCTTGACGCGCATGTTGATGTCCTTGGACACCAGCACCAC
This sequence comes from Comamonas sp., assembly GCA_037968595.1. Taxonomy (GTDB): domain Bacteria; phylum Pseudomonadota; class Gammaproteobacteria; order Burkholderiales; family Burkholderiaceae_C; genus Comamonas. The sequence goes on along the minus strand of JBBKVU010000044.1, from coordinate 472 downwards.
GTCGCGGCCGTTGCGCTGCTGGCGCAGGGCTTCGACCACGCCCAGGATCTGGTTGTCGGCCTTGCCCTGGGGCAGGCTGGTGGGCAGCGTGCATTCCAGCGCTTCGGTCTGGAAGAACAGCTGGCCGGTCGCGCTGCGGTGTCCCGAGGCGGCAAGGCGCAGGCCCTTGTCGAGGCTGGTCTCGCCCTGGGCTGCGAACAGCGCGTCAAGGCTGCGGCAGACCTGGCGGCCGTTGCGCGCGACTTCGGTCATGCCCTTCTTGTGGGCATCGAGTTCCTCGAGCACCACCATGGGCAGGAAGATGTCGTGCTCCTCGAAGCGGAACAGGCTGGTGGGATCGTGCAGCAGCACGTTGGTGTCCAGCACGAACAGCGTGGTGTGGTCCGAGCGCGATTTGCGCTTGCTGACCTTGGATGGGGCCGCTGGCGCCGGGGTGGGCGCGGTCTGCGCTGCAGCCACGGGTGTCCTAGCC
>JBBKVU010000043.1:0-6129 GCA_037968595.1 Comamonas sp. | reverse complement strand
GTGGTGCTGGGCTTCACGCCCGCCCAGACCGAAGGCAAGACCACGGCCGGCCTGCGCGGCAGCCATACGGTGGGCCAGGCGCTTTCGGCGCTGCTGGCCGGCAGCGGGCTGGCGCTGGTGCGCACCGACAGCGCCAGCTATGTGCTGCAGGCCGCGCCAGTTATGGCGGCCCCCGCGCAGGCAGGCACGTTGCATGAAGTGACCGTGAAGGCTCAGGCCGATCGCAATGGCCGCACCGAAGGCTCGGGAAGCTATGCGCAGACCGGCGCCAGCACCATGGCCACGGGCCTGGGCTTGACGCTGCGCGAGACGCCGCAGTCGATCAGCGTCGTGACGCGCGAGAAGATGGACGATTACGCGCTGACCAGCCTCAGCGAGGTGCTCGAGCAGATGCCCGGCGTGCACGTGTCTTCGCTGGATTCGGAGCGCACCACCTATTCGGCGCGCGGATTCGGCATCGACAGCTTCCAGTACGACGGTGTCTCGACCACGATCAATACGGCCTTTTCCGCTGGCAATTCTCTGGGCAACACCGCCATCTACGATCGCGTAGAAGTGCTCAAGGGCGCGGCCGGTCTGCTGACCGGCGCGGGCGACCCGGGCGCGGTCATCAATCTCGTGCGCAAGAAGCCCACGGCCGTGCCGCAAAAGCAGATCACGGTCGGTGCGGGCTCCTGGAGCAACTACCGCAGCGAAGTCGATCTCAGCGGACCGCTGAGCGAGGACGGCCGCATCCGCGGCCGTGCGGTCGCGGCCTACCAGGACCAGCATTCGTTTCTCGATGGCCACCAGCGCAGTACCGCGGTGCTCTACGGCATCCTGGAAGCCGACCTGACGCCCGATACGCTGCTCAGCGTCGGACTCGACTACCAGGACACCGACCCGCGGCGTTCGAGCTGGAGCGGAACGCGCCCCATCTACGACCGCTACGGCGGGCGCATTTCGCTGCCGCGCTCGTTCAACAGCGGCGCCGACTGGAGCGGCTGGCAGCAGACCTCGGGGTCGGCGTTTGCCTCGCTCACCCAGCGGCTGTCCGACAAGTGGAAGCTGAAAACGGCGTTCAACCGCCAGTACAACGGCTATGACGCCAAGCTCGGTTCCATCCAGAGCGGCCCCTATGTGGACGGCAGCTCCACCATCTTTGCCAACAAGTATGTGGGACGCACCAAGACCGACACTTTTGATTTCGTCGCCGACGGCTCGTTCAGCTGGCTGGGGCGCGAGCACGAACTGGTGCTGGGCGGGCAGTTTTCGCGCGCGCAATGGACTGGCGAAACCTATGCCAACGTCACCTATCCGCAGCGCACGGTGCGTGATTTCTACGGCTGGAACGGCGATGTTCCCGAGCCTTTGTGGGGCGCGCGGTCCTCGGCGCAAGACGAGACCACGCGCCAGGAAGCGCTCTATGCGGCCGTGCGCCTGGCCGCCTCGGACAACCTGAAGATCCTGTTGGGCAGCCGGGTGTCCAACTATCGATACGCCGCGCCCAACTCGTCCATCGATATGAAGAAATCGGGCAACTTCGTGCCGTATGCGGGCCTGGTGTACGACCTCGGCAACAACCTGTCCTATTACGCCAGCTACACCACCATCTTCAAGCCGCAGAACTACCGCGAGATCAGCGGCAAGCTGCTTGATCCGCTGGTGGGCAAGAGCTACGAAACCGGCGTGAAGGGCGAGTTCTTCGACGGCCGGCTGAACGCCAGCGCTGCCTATTTCCAGATCAAGCAGGACAACTATCCCGAACAGATCGCCGACGCCTTCGCGCCGGATGGCACGGGCGCCTACCGCGGCGTCCAGGGCGTGACCGCCAAGGGGGTGGAGTTCGAGGTCGCTGGAGATCTGACGCGCACGGTTCAAGTGCAAGGCAGCTTCACCCATGTGAAGGCCAAACGCGCAGGCAGCCTGGTCTCCACGACCGCGCCGGCCAACCAGGTGAAGCTCTACGCCAGCTACCGGGCCGATGCGCTGCTGCCGGGACTGAAGCTCGGCGGCGGCATGCGCTGGCAAAGCCGCACCTTCCAGACCATCATGAACTATGGCCTGGACCGCGTGGAGGAATACAGCCAGTCGGCCTATGCAGTGTTCGATCTGATGGCGCGTTACGAGATCTCCAAGCAGCTGACGGCCGGCGTGAAGGTCAACAATCTCTTCGACAAGGCCTACCGCACGAACATCGGTTTCTACCGCACCACTTCCTATGGTGAACCGAGAAGCGTGAGCGTGAACATGACCTACAAGTTCTGATCGTCTGAGCCTGAGCCTTCCGCTCCAATGGACTGGAAGGCCTTTTTTGCCTGCGCTGATGGCGGGATTGGCATTGGCATACGATCGGCGAAAAATCATTGCCAACCCATCAACAGGAACCCGTTTTCATGAGCACACCGTTATCGCCCCGCATCGCGGAGATCATCGACGCGCGCGTCTTCGCCTTTGCCCAGGGCGCGCAGCGGCATTTCAAGACCAACGACCTGGTGGTGCTGCTGGATTTCCGGGAAGCGCAGCCGGCGCTCGAAGCCGTGGACCGCAAGCGCCTGGTCGAAGCCGAGGAGCTGCCGCTGGACGTGCGCCTGCAGCTGTCCCAGCCAGCCTCGGCTCTGGAGCAAGTCCTGGGCAGTGCCGAGCAATCGTTCTGGTTTGTCGTCATCTTCGAGGACGGCGACTTCGACTATGGCGCGGTCAACGCTTCGATGCTGAGCGCTGATTAGCGCTGGCAGCCCGGGCTCCAGGCTCGGGCCGGCGGCCGTCAGTGGTGCAGCACGATGTCAAAGCCTTCGTCCGCGGTCGGCGCGACGAAATACCGGGTGATCTGCTCGAAGGCTTGCTCGCTGGTTTCAAACGCATGCTCTCCAGCAGCGTTGCGCGCGCGCAGGCGGGCCTTGCAGACTTCATCGCTGACGTCCAGATAGTGCAGTCTGTGGGCCGCGCCCGCCTGCTCGAAAATGCCGCGCGCCCAGGCACGCGTGGCCAGGGTGTTGGCGGGAAAATCCAGCACCACCGAAATGCCGGCGGCCAGCAGGGCTTCGACATGGCCGGCCATGGCGGTGCGCAATCGGCCCGCGCAGCGAACATAGTCCGCGATGGCCACGATTTCGCCGGGATACAGGCGCGCCAGCCAATCGTCCTCGCTGATGCGCACCGTCATGGGCGCCGCTGCCAGGCGCTGGGTCAGCGTCGACTTTCCGGCAGCGATCTTTCCGCAGACGATATGCAGCACCGCAGGGGTGGAAAAGGCCGTGGCGCCGTGCGCCGGTGCAGCGTTGTGCATTGCTGTCTCCCGTAAGTTGTTGAACTCCGGAGGCAGAAAAAAACCCGCCTCAGGAGCGGGTTTCGATGGCTGACCAGGCCGCTCGCTAACCCACCATTTCTTGAATGGTGTGAATGATCGAAGCAATGCGAGCGCAGGCCATGGAAGGAATGATAGGGCGCACGCCGCTGTGCTCGCAGCGCAGGCTCCCGGCGCTGCACCATGCGAGCGTGATCGGAGGGAGCGCTGGCGCAGCGTGCCTGGCCTGCACGGCTGGTCGGCGTTTGTTGATTGAAGATATCAATCAAATTCATGGCTTTAATTACTGATCTGCCAGGCACTGGCCGCAGCGGCTACTGGTTGAACATCTGCTTGCCAAAATCCTCAAACATCCTCGGAAACCCTGTGTCTTGATGCGAGAAGATCCATCCTGCAATCATGGGTGTTGGCGATATTCGTTAGCGAATGTTAATGAATGTTATTCGGTGTTGTTGAAACAACTTGGTGGGTTTTCGGAAGCATTTATTAACAATGTGTGTGCTACGCTTGCACTTGAAACCATCCGGACTGGGTGGTGTGCGAAGGGATAAAACCCTCAGCACGGCGACTTCATGTGCAAGGTTATGCGTAAAGAACACCGGCCAGAAGCCGGCGGCTCCGCCTTGCTCACGTGGAAAGGAAACCTCCATATGCGCTGTTTTGTCTAGTCAACGGCTGCGTCACAGTTTGTCTGTGCCGTCGCAGCCTGATTTACGGCGACTGCCTGCCCAGGCGGCTCGCCTGCTGCGTCATCGGACGAGCATGTCCGATGACAGGACGCGGCCGGCGCCGCAGTCCTCCCCATTGCAGAATTTCTTGTTTGATTTTCTGTTTCGACTGAACGCATGTGCTGCATCAGTCGCCTGTAACCACGGTTTCCAGCTGGAACAGCACGCACGCGTTCTCGCACACCAATCCAGGCCCCCAGCCTTGCTGGAGAGTCTCGTATTGCCCGGTCGGAGCCAACCATCAAGAGTATGAAAATGAAGTTCAAGCAGATCGCACAGGTAGTCGCATCTTTGGGTATGGCGTCGTGGGCCGTGGGCGGCATGGCCCAGACGGCCTTGACGGCGCAGCAGGCCAACGCGCAGGGCACGGCCCTGCAGTCGGTGGTGGAAAAAATGCTGATGACCCACCCCGAGGTGCAGGTCCGTTTCCAGGATCTCAACTCCGCCGTCGAAGGCCAGAACGTGGCGCGCGGCGGCCTGCGGCCCCAGGTGGTGGCCCAGGGCTGGGTCGGCAAGGAGTGGCGCAGCAACACGCAGGATTCAGGGGACACCAACTGGAACCGTCCCGGCTGGAATCTGCAATTGCGCCAGCTGATTTTTGACGGCTTCACGACCAGCAGCGGCGTGCGCCAGCTGGGCTTTGAAAAGCTTGCCAAGTTCTACGATCTGCGCGCCACAAGCGAAAGCCTGGCCAATGAGACCATTGCCGCCTATCTGGATGTGCAGCGCTACCGCGAGATGGAGCGGCTGGCGCGCGACAACTTCAGCACCCACCAGGTGACGCTGGGTCAGTTGCGCGAGCGCCAGCAATCGGGCGTGGGCCGTGGCGTGGATCTGGAGCAGTCCAGCGGTCGCGTGTCGCTGGCCCAGTCCAACCTGATGACCGAGAGCAACAACCTCAACGATGTGCAGCAGCGTTATCGCCGTCTGGTCGGTGAGTATCCGGCTGCGGTGCTGGACCCCGTGCCGGACGTCACCAGCCGCCTGCCCGCGCCTGGCACCATTCAGGATTTCGGCGCCGCGCTGCGCGCCAATCCGCAGCTGCTGTCCAAGCAGGCCTTGCTGCAGGCCGCCGAAGCAGGGCAGAAGGCCGCCAAGGGCGCGCACATGCCCAAGGTCGAACTGATTGCTTCCACGGGCCGCGACCGCGAACAGTCCACTCCCGCCTACTGGAACGTGCAGACCTCGCGCGTCCAGGTGATGATGACCTATAACCTGTACCGTGGGGGGGCCGACGACGCGCGCCTGCGCCAGACGATTGCCCAGGGTTACGCCGCCCACGATGCGCGCGACTACACCTGCCGCAACGTGCTGCAGGAGATGTCGATCACCTGGAACAATATCGCACGCCTGCGCCAGCAGCTGCCGTTCCTGCAGGAGCATGTGCTGTCGACCTCCAAGGTGCGCGTCGCATACCAGCAGCAATTCAAGATCGGCCAGCGTTCGCTGCTCGACCTGCTGAATACGGAAAACGAGCTGTTCGATGCCCAGCGCGCGCTGGTCAATGCACAGTACGATCTGAAGAAGGCCGAGTACCAGTGGCTGACCCAGTCCAGCGAGATCCTGCCGGTGCTGGGCCTGTCGCAGCCGCATGACGCCAGCCGCCCGCAAGAACAGCAGGCCCTGGTGCTGCCCGACGATGTCCTGCGCAGCTGCAACGCCGCCGTGCCGGACACCAGCAACCTGACGCCGGTGGCGGCGATGGCTGCGGACAATGCCGCTGCCGCACCTGTGCGCTGACTCCCGGTGCGCGGCGAGACTTCGATGAAAGAGGATGGGAACCGAAATGGATAAAAGCAATGTGCCCCCTTTCGACGATTCCTCCAAAAAGGAGTTGTCCGCGCTGGATGCGGATTTCATCCGCGTTCTGGAGGATCTGATCGAGGCGCTGCTGGCCAACGGCACGCTGCGCCTCACAGATCTGCCGCCGCATGCGCTGGAGAAATTGAACCAGCGCAAGCGGGTGCGCCAACGCGTGCGCAACTCGCTTGATTTGATCGATGATGGTGAAGAGCTTTTGTAGCGGGATGGGGTGACGATGTCTAAATCGGAATATGAAGCACCGCAGGATCCATTGACGGCAGCTGCGCGGGCGCAGGCGCTGCTCAATGATGC